>CAUVKE010000012.1:0-11168 GCA_963552415.1 uncultured Treponema sp. | reverse complement strand
TGTTGTCTTTCTCTCTTTTATAAGTGGGCGGCTGGTAAAGAAAGCAAAGGAAAAGTGTATATTGCAAATGCTTCTCAAATAACTTTGTCAAATATTCAAACTCAAATGCGAGGAGAGGCAGAAAAAGAAGGCTTTCAAACGGAAGATGATGTTGTTGCATATATCAAAGAATATAAGCAATTAGTTTCTGCATCGATATAATAAACTTAATACCATCACAGATGGCGGTGCACACAATATGCCAGCACTGTCATGCAGACGCTCTGTTTATCATTTCAGGTTTTCTTTACAGCGCTTGCTCATATTTCTAAAGAGTACCGTACCGATTATCATAACGATAATTCCACCGAAGGTGATACCCCAAATTGAACCGCCTACCCAAGCATAACGGAACATTGCAGCATATCCATCAGGAACTCCTATGAATGTTCGCTTATAAAATTCCGGGCTTATAACTGCATTAATCAGATTCATACACAACCCAATCAAACCGGACAACATTATACAGCTTATACATACGATACAAAGGTAAGTCAGGAAAAGCTACATAATAGACATTATCTTCCTGTTTTAATTATATCTGAGGACCTCTAAAAACCTCAGTTTTTTAGAGGTTTTCCTTGATTTTAATTTGTTCATTCAGCATTTGTAATATAGGGGATTCTTCTTTTGCTCGCTTTGCTGCCTGCAAGTCTAAAAAATGTACTTCTAGTGTTCCATAATCTACAAAAGTTATATTGATGGAAGAAATTACTGATTTTGTACGCAAGTGAAATAAAATCGGCAAAAGTATTCTAAATAATGACTTATCGTAGATAAGAACTTCTTAAAAACCCCTATGGAGATTGCAATAAATGAAAATTATGGGACACTAGTATGTCTTATTATGCGGAAGAATAATCGGGAACAGTTTTACATCCTTTGCTTTTGCCGCTTCGATAACGCCCTCTTTTGTAATTGAACCTTGGGGTCGTGGATGGGGCGGAGCATCGCCGATTAAGATCAGTTTGCGGTCGGTATCCGCATCGGTGCGCCATTCAAGGTCGAGTCCCGCATCGATGCCTTCGTACACCGCTTCGGGGATGTCGCGGCCGCCGAATACGCTAAAACTCCTGAGGGCAGCGGAAAAGCGGTTAATATCCTCGGTAAAATCGCTCGCTGTCTTCGTTAAAAAATCGTCATAGTAATCTTTATAAAGGACAAGTCCTATTCGGTATGAATCGTACTTAGGCAGTACCTTTTTCAACGAATCCGCAAGCAGCTCCCTAACTTTTTTTATATCATCCTTCATACTTTCGGTTGCATCGATAACAAATACTACATCGAGGTTCTTGTGCTTCTTCGATGTCAGGATGGTTTCAATTGAGGGTATAATACCGTCAACGTTCTCCGAATAGATCAGTTTATTGCCGCTCAAGCGGGCAAGTTCCGAAAAAGAAGCGGCAGCCGGTTCGCTAAAAGCCGGATCATGCACTTCTTTAATCGATTTTTGCGTTACGCGGAGGACGAAGGGGTTATCGCTAAAAGAGCCGGTATAATCGGCGTAGGGTTTTTCAAATGCGCGGATATTAAAAAACGTGCCGTCCAATACCTGCACTTCGCCGTGTCTGTCCCATTCATAGCCGTAACAGATAATGTACGGTACCCAAATATGAAATGCTTCGCCGAGCGGCGTGTCTTTTTCCGGGCTGGAGTCTATCAGGCTGTAAAGCCGCTTTCCGCGGGTATCCAGCTCTTTGCCGTTCAGGATACGTTTTTCATCGCCGTTAATGCTGTTGTATTGGAAATCACGGTAGGCAAAGTTATCGAGCCGATTTTGAGGATCCTTTGTCGTCTCCGTCATCAAGATGGAAGCGATATCGGGCTTTTTTCGAATATAAAAGTGATATCCTGCCCCCTTGGGGTCTTGAATAACCGCAAGATCGCTTTGGTCAAGCTCTAAATCCGCCCCGAATACGGGAAACAGGAATCCGATAAGCGCAATAACCGTAATAATACCGTTCTTTTTCATATCTTTAATATCGAACGGATTACTTATGCGGCTTAATCTTTTTCTGCGCTTTTTCGGGATTTTTCTGTTTGTTTTCTTTTATATCCCATTCAACGTCGATGAGGCGGGCTTCCAAGTCGGGGATCCTTTTGAGGTTGATACAGTTTTCCCGATGGATGATAACTCCTCTGCCGTTGGCAACATAGCCGCAGATGGCGGAATCGGAGGTCGGTTTACAGCACCCGGCAAAACGCACCGGAAAGTTGGTAGAACCGCCGATGCGTATCCTCAATGCGGGGTTTTTCTTGGGATCCTTTTGAGCTGATTCAAGTTCCCGTTTTGCCGTTTCAGCTTCTTCCGGTGTTTCTTTGGGCGGACGCAACGCTTCTTTTGCCGAATCTTCCGTAAGATCCGTTCGCTGTCCTTTTTCTTCTTTTTCAGTGCGGAGAAGGTTTTCGTGCAGTTGGAGCCATGCGCGGATTTTTTGACGAGCCCGCGTCGTATGGGCGTTTTCGTACTGGTTGTGCGTGGGGTGCGCGTTCGGGTGGGTGATAACCTCGACCACCTGCGTGTTTTTGAGCGGGCGAGAAAGCGGGATGATGGCGCCGTCGGCCTTCGCGGATACGAGTTTTTCCCCTATCGACGAATGGATACGGTAGGCAAAATCGACGGCGGTTGCACCGGCGGGTAGCTCGATAATATCACCTTTAGGAGTAAACACGAAAATCGAATCGCTTAATAAATCGCTTTTGAGTTCCGCGAGGAATTCTTCATTATTAAAGCGCTGTTGCGCGAGCGACTTGACCTGCTGCACAAAAGATAATTCCTGCTCGTTCGCCGTTTTGTTCTTGCTGTGTTTTTTATACACCCAGTGGCTTGCAACGCCGCGCTCGGCTATTTCGTGCATTTCGTGCGTGCGGATTTGGATTTCTAAGGTTTGCCCGCCTTTGCAGATAACGGTGGTGTGGAGGCTTTGATAGCCGTTTGCTTTCGGCATCGCGATGTAGTCCTTGAAGCGGCCTTCAAGCGGCTTCCACACGGTATGCATCAGACCGAGGATGGTATAGCACTCGTTCACTGTGGTGCATAAAATCCGTACGGCGAGGAGGTCGTACAATTCATCGGCCGACTTGTTTCGCTTTTTCATTTTTTGATAGATAGACCAAAAGTGTTTGGCGCGGCTTTGCACCTTAACCGTGATTCCCGCCTTTTCCATCGTTTGATAGATGGTTTTTTCGGCGCTCTGCAAAAAGGCTTCCCGTTCTTTTTTCTTTGCCGCGACAACAGTTTTTATCTGATCGAAGGCTTCGCGATTGATATATTTGAGGCTTAAATCTTCAAGCTCATTTTGAACGGTGGAAATACCCATCCGCTGGGCAAGCGGCGCCCAGATTTCACTGATTTCGCCAGCGATGCCGCGCTGCCATTCCGCAGGGTATTCGGAAATATACCGAATTTTATCGAGCCGGTCTGCAAGTTGGATAATCATAACCCGTAAATCGCTTACGAGGGAAAAGAACATCTTGCAGACCGTGTCGGTATGTTCTTTGCTTTTGTTATACAACTTTACATCGGAAAACTTTGCCGCCGCATTCAAAATATCCGCTACCGTATTCCCGAATTGCGCGCGCAGTTGCTCATCAGGTAACGTAAAGCTCCCGTCTTCGCTGTAAAGCAATGCGCAGATAATGCTTTCGGAATCCATTTCAAGTACGGCAAGACTGTGCGCCATGCGCAGCGAATGGGCGGCGTCGTGCGGAATAGTGGCGTCTGCTGTCGTATCGGGTATACGGTTGGTAAGCAAAAGATTCCACGCAGCAGTAATCCGTGCGGCATCTTCTGTATTTTCCGCTTCCGCATAACAGGGATACTGCACAAAAAAATGTTCAAGACTGGTTAAGTTTTCAACTTTTTGTATCATCGTGTACGCCTTCGATTAGTCTGTCTTGGCCTGCTAAATCTTGATGGATACGGATGTCCGAAAAGCATGCGGTTTGGGACAGTACGGGTATTATTTGTCAAAATCCGTATAAAATCAAGACCGTCGGAGCCGCCGTCGAGGGCTAAGGCGGGTTCACTTTTTTAATTGGTAATTATTTGATAGATTATCTTGACAAATATTCACTTTAGTTCATATAATCTCATTATGTGAGATGTAAATTCATCACAGGAACGCATTCTTGCTTACCGGCGGAGATAAGAAAGGAAAAGAGCAAAATAAGTTCTACAAAGATTTAATTGCAGAATCCGAAGTAATCATTGAACGGCACGAAAAGGAGTTGGAAAGTGAAAGATGCGATAAAAATAATGGAAAGTAATATGTCTGCAGAATCAGTAAGACGTGCTCATATCAAAGCTGAGCAGGATATTATGTCGATCAGACTTACTCAGTTACGTGAAGAACGGAATATAAAGCAGTCGGAAATGATAAATTTCACACAATCATCCGTTTCAAAAATAGAAAAACGTAAGGATATGAAAATTTCAACGTTGATAGATTATCTTGACAGTCTTGGAATGGGATTAGAAATTATAACGTATCCTAAACTTGCGGACTCTAGCAACCGGAAAAAAGTGTTGTTAAAAGTATAGGGCACCTCTAAAAATTCGGTTAGATTTGCTTCGTATCCTTCGGAATAGAGGTACCCGACGAGTATTTTTGATAAGTCTTTACATTGTTATGAGAAATAATTTTAAGACTTTCTGTGATAGAGCTTTTTGCGGAGAAACAATTGGGAAAGTCTGAAAAAAATTATTTGAGAAATTTGAGAAAGTTTGTGAATAGTAGTAGTCGCGCAGTATTTTTTAAGAGGTAAAAATGAAACAAAAACGTGAACTTTTTAAAACAAACATCGGAATGCTCCTTGCCTGCGTAGGCTCGGCAATGGGATTGGCGAATATTTGGATGTTTCCCGCCCGCTTAGCGGAGTTCGGCGGCATCACGTTTCTTATTCCGTACCTCATTTTTTTATTTTGCTTTTCCGCCTTTGGGCTGATGGGAGAATATGCATTCGGCCGAAAGATGCGCAAAGGGCCGGTACTGGCCTTTGAATCGGTTATTGCGCAAAAAACCACGAATTCCCTACTCCGTGCCGTCGGTTGGTTTCCGGTTGTAGCCCTTATCGGAATTTTATCATTCTACACCGTTATCATCGGATGGATACTGCGCTATCTTGTATTGGCGATTACCAACACATTCCCAACGATGCCGCCATCCTTTTTCGAATCCTTTGCAGGCACTCCCGCCAATATTCCGTGGACACTCGCCGCCCTTGTTGCAACAGCGCTGATCGTCAGTCTCGGCATTCAAAAAGGCATCGAACGCTTTACCACCGTAATGATGGCGACCTTTTATATCGTCGTTACCGTGATGGTTATCCGTGCACTCACCCTGCCGGGAGCGTTACGCGGAGTTGCCGTAATGCTGAGACCTAAGTGGGAAGTATTCGGTCATTTCAGAATCTGGATATATGCGCTGGGCATGGCATTCTTTACCCTCAGTCTCGGCGGAGCTGCAATGCTTGTATACGGAAGCTATATGCCGGAGATATCCGATGTTCCCCGTACCGCCCGCCAAACGGCAGGTTTGGACTTTCTTGCTTCGATAATGTGTGCCCTGTTCACCGTTCCGGTCGCATATTCGCTCGGAATCAATCCACAGGCAGGAGCGGCGCTCCTCTTTATTGCTGTGCCTAACATTATCGCACACATGCCGGCGGGCTATATCTTCGGCATCCTCTTTTTTCTCTGTGCACTGTTTGCCGCCCTTACCTCTTCAATTGTTATGTTGGAAGTACCGGTTGAGTCGCTGATGTCCAAATTCAGAATCGGCAGAAAAAAAGCGGCGATTATTATCACCGTGTTAGCAGCATATATCGCCGTACCGCTCAACTTTGACATGAAGCTATTCGGCACCTTCACCGACACTGTCGCCATCATCATTTTTCCGCTCGCAGCGGTTACAGCGGCCTTTGTCATCTTTTGGGTATACGGAGCACAGCGGACACTCGAAGATATCAACCTTCATGCCAAGCATAAAATCGGAAGCTGGTACGCCCCCTATATGCAGTATGTCTTTGTCCCTGTGTGTCTCGTTTTAGTTATTGCCGGTATCTTCCTCGGGGGGCTGTAAGTACGATGAGGTGCATGGCAAAGATACGGAACAGCTCCCGCCGGAACGCCGCTTGCTTTTTACAAGTCTTTTTCTTATAGTAACAGCCTTATGAATATCCTCGAAAAATTTTATAGTGATGCACGGAGGCGAACGGAAAAATTACCTGATCCTGCCTTCCGGCACGGACTGTGTGAATTTTTTGTTCAAACAATCCGCAATTACGATAAAAGCCTTCTCCCATTAGCGGAAGATTCAGCTGAGTATTGGTTGAGAACACATTCCGCTGATACAAAAGAAGAGGCCGTCAACTGGTTCTACACCGTCTTTTCGCTTTTTGACGGCAGCTTCGGCAGCGATATGGATTTTTCCGATGAAGATTGGGAAGAACTGCACGCAATTGTTTCGGCAGCGGCGGAAACACTCGATATGCACACCGTAAGCGCCATTATGAGCGTTATGGTTGAACGAAATAAACTTGAATAGGAACGGGATTTGTGATACGAGATTTTTGCTGCGCAGACTATGAACACTGTATCGCCTGTCCAAAACGCTGCGGAGTAAATAGAAATACCGGAGAACACGGCTTTTGCGGAGAAACGGCGGAGCTGCGGATCGCATGGGCAGGGTTACACTTTGGAGAAGAACCTCCTATAAGCGGTGCGGGCGGTTCGGGAACGATATTCCTTACCGGCTGTAATCTCCGCTGCGTTTTTTGCCAAAACTTTCAAATTTCTCAAGAGGGCATGGGACGTGCCGTAACGGAACAGGAATTTATCGAAATATGCCTAACACTGCAAAAGGCAGGAGCTGAAAATATCAATGTCGTTACGGGCAGCCATGCGATACCGGCTTTGGGTGCAGGACTCCGCGCAGCAAAACGGCACGGCCTAACCATTCCCGTTGTGTGGAACTCTTCCGCTTATGAAACGGTAGAAGCGCTCGAATCGATTGCAGATACCGTCGATGGATGGCTTCCCGACCTCAAAACGCTTAACACCGAAACATCCCGCCGCGTTTTTGCCGTTCCGGATTATCCCGAACAAGCCTGCGCCGCAATCGAAGCAATGGCACGGCTTTCGCCGCTCAATCTTACACCGCCCGATGAGCGATATCCCTTCGGCAAAATGCTGTCGGGCGTTATTGTCCGGCATCTCGCGCTTCCGGGAAAATTAGAGGATTCGCAAGCGGTACTCCGTTGGTTCGCTCAAAAACTTAAAGGCAAGGCGCTGCTTTCGCTGATGACTCAGTACACGCCCATTACAGCAAATCCGAAAGCGCGGCGCATCGATGCTTTTTCTAACCGCCTGCTCGACGAATCCGAGGACATGAGGTTGCGTACCTTTCTTGAAGACTTAAACATCGACGACGGTTTTTATCAAGAATTGGTAAGCGGCTTGGATTGGCTCCCCGACTTTAACCGTGTGCAAACCTTTTCTTCCGCACTATCAAAACCGCTCTGGCATTGGAAAACAGGCTGGGTAAATAACCCTATTCAGAAACCGAAGTTTCCGAACAGTTTTAATTAAAACACTTTTTCGAGCATATCAGTTACTTTCTTTTCTTTTTAGATGCGAGATGTTCACAATATCCTCAAAAAAGTATAAAATGTAAGAGATTGCCAATTATCTTGAATGAATAGACCTGTTCGATAACTTCGTTGTCGAACAGGTCGACGAGTTCTAAATCGCACAAATAGCACGATTTAGAACATCGCATTTCAAGGTAACCTGTTCAGAAACGGAAGTTTCCGAACAGGTTTAATGGGAAACGGCAGTAACTTGAGGAGTTAATAGACAGGGTGTTTCTTAAAAGTCTTGAAATATTCGGATTTAAATCGTTTGCGGATAGGACGCGGATAGAGTTTGCGGAAGGTATTACCGCCTTGCTCGGCCCGAACGGCTGCGGTAAAAGCAATGTCGTCGATGCGATGAAGTGGGTATTGGGTGAGCAGGCGTCAAAAACGCTCCGTGCGGAGAAGATGGAAGACGTTATCTTTAACGGCACCGAGTCGCGGAAAGCGCTCAATGTGGCCGAGGTAACGCTGACTATCAGCAACGAAAACGGATTGTTAAATCTTGAAGTAAGTGAAATTGCCATAAAGCGCAGGCTCTACCGGTCGGGAGAAAGCGAATATTTTATCAATAATACTCCGGTGCGGCTCAAAGAGTTGCGGGAGCTTTTTTGGGATACGGGTGTCGGAAAGGCGGCGTATTCAGTCATGGAGCAGGGAAAGATAGACCAAATTCTTTCCAGCAAGCCGGAAGACCGCCGCTATTTGTTTGAAGAAGCCGCCGGTATTACGCGGTTTAAAGTACGCCGCGCCGAAGCGGAGCGCAAACTGCAAAAAACGCAAGAAAATATGCGCCAAGTGGAAGGCGTATTGGGCGAGGTGCGCCGCTCCTACGATGTGCTGAAAGTACAGGCGGAAAAAACCGTCAAGCACCGCTCGCTGCGGGATGCCATCTTTGAACACGACCTCGATATCCAGCTGTTGCGCCTTAAAAAATTCACCGACGATTACGCACAGCGCGAGGAAAGCATAAAAGAAGCGAAGACTAAGCGCGATGACGTACAGACCAAAATCGATTCCATTCATACGATGCTTTCCGAGAACATGGACGAAGTCAACAGCTTGGAAAAAAAGCTCGACGAACATCAAAAAGAGATTTACGGACTCGCCATCGAAAAGCGCGGAAAGGAAAATCAGGCGCGTTTACAGGCAGAGCGGCAAACCGAGCTGAAAACCAAACTCGGTCAGCTGGAGCTGCGCAAGACGGGGCTTGAAGAGCGTATCGAAAACCTTGAAGAGGACGCCGGAGAGCAGGATGCGAAGGTGCACGACTTTAAAAAGAAGGTGCAGGATATTCAAAAAAACATCGATGACTTTGAAGAAAGTCTCCGGCTTGCGTCGCAAAAAATTACCGATAACGACACTACCCGTATGACGCTGCAGGAGCAGATTGAAGAACTCGATAAAAAACGCGCCGGTATGGAAACCGAGCTCCGCGCCATCACCGAAGACATCGTTACGGAACTGGATAAGAACCTTTCCGCAGCAGGCTATTCGGCGCAGGGACGCGGCAAGCTGGAACAACAGGTTTTTGACTGCATCAGCCAAATCAAGGTGCTGTTAAACGGCCGCAAGAATATCTTTTCGGACTTTGCCGCGCTCAGCGATCATACTGAAAAAGAGACTGCGCAGTTTGCTAACAATGCCGTACAGTCGTTTACCGAGCTGCTCGGCTTAACCGAGTCGCTGGAAACATATTTGCAGGAGTACAAAAAATCTTCTGCAAGTTTTATCGACGATTTTTTAGCGCCGGAAGGTATTATCACTCAAAAGCGCAGTATCGACGCGACAATCGAAGCAAATCGGAATGCAATAGAAGAAAAGCGGAATAAGATAGCAAGTCTACATACCGAAAACGAGCAGCTTGCAGTAAAAATAAACGAGTACCGGAAAACGCTGGAAGATCTGCGCATCCATAAAACCAAAATGAAGGCGGAATCCGACGCAGCCGAGCAGCAAGCGGCGTTTTTGCGGAAAGAATTGACGGTACAGCAAAACGCGCTCCGCGAGCTGGAAAACGAGCTGTACACGGAGCAAAAACGCTTTGACGAGGTAAAAGAACAGCTCCTCGAAATTGAAGGGGAAATCGCGTCGATTGACCGAAAGGGGCGTCAGTTGACCGAAGCGCTCGAGCAGCTGGAAAAAGAAATCGCCTCCCGCAATAATGAACTTTCGAGCAACGAAGGAACGCTCAAAACGCTCAATGCGGAACTGGCCAAGCATAATTCGCTTATCGAAAAGTATTATGTCGATACGGCAACCCTTGAAATCGAAATCAAAAACGTCAAAGACAACTTTAGAGAAACCCATTCGCGTGAATTGATGGAATTTGAAGAGCGGATGTATAAAATCACCGCTTCCCCGATGGATTTACGGACGGAACTTGCCGAGCTGCGCAAACAGCTGAAAGACCTCGGCAGCGTTAACCTGATGGCTCCGGAGGAATTCCAAGAAGTAAAAACCCGATTTGATTTTTTGACCGGACAGATCAACGACCTTGATAAAGCCCGCTCGGATTTGCAGCGGATTACGGATGAAATAAAGGCGGAGTCTACGGAGCTCTTCCTCGTCACTTATAATAAGATCAAGAAGAACTTTCACAATATGTTTAGGCGGCTCTTCGGCGGCGGCAGGGCAGAAATTAAACTAACCGATCCCAAACAAGTGCTTGAGTCGGGTATTGATATCTTTGCACAACCTCCGGGGAAAAAGCTGGAGAACATCGGTCTGCTTTCGGGCGGAGAAAAATCCATGACGGCGGTTGCGCTCCTTTTTGCAACATATATGGTTAAGCCCTCCCCGTTCTGCCTCTTGGACGAGATCGATGCAGCGCTCGACGAGCAGAATGTCAGCAGGTTCGTTAGCGCCCTGTCGGGTTTTGCGAATGTCAGTCAATATATCGTTATCACCCATAACAAAAAGACGGTACTCGGCGCAAACACCATGCTCGGCGTTACGATGGAGGAATCGGGTGTATCCAAACTGATTGCCATCAAATTGGATAACGATATTGAGCTGTTAAAGCAGGAGAAAGCGGAAGAAGATGCCGATACCTTTATAGAAGAGGATGTAGAGCCGGAAGAAGGTATCTATATTCCGTCACGCCCGCCGAAGCGGCGACATACAATTCAGGAGGAACAGACGGATGAACATCGTGGAAACGATTCGGACGCATAAACTTATCGTTCTAGCTTCTGTACTCGGCTTACTGATTATCATGCTGATTGTTTCCGTGATTATGTTAGTGAGCGGAACAAAAAAGCCGAGCGCCGATCCCGATGAAGTAATGATTTCAATCGACCCAATGATTTTTATGCTTCCGGATGAGCCGCTTGAGCTTCCGCCGGTACAATATTCGCGCAAACAGAAAAAAATTTGGACTGATTCGGATTTGCAGTATTGGTATACGATTCCCGATGCGGACGAGATGCAAAAATTACACGATATAAATGAGCGGCAAATGAACAAATTATGGGAGAGTGTTCCGTGAAAAA
>CAUVKE010000011.1:0-11303 GCA_963552415.1 uncultured Treponema sp. | reverse complement strand
TTTAAATCCCGATAATATCGGGGATGTCCGCTACGGTGTTACCATCGAAGACGGGCAAAACTATGAGGAAGCGATAGAGTGGGCAACGGTCATTCTATGCACCGGCTCCACCATTATCAACGGAACCATAACGCATTTTTCAGAAGCGGAAAAACCGGTCTACTTTTACGGAAGGTTTATTTTAAGCGGTGCAAATGGCACCGCTTAAAAACACGGCGAGTTTGCTTAGGGCAAACATCGCGTATTAACGTGTGTGCTTGTCGCGCACGAATGCAACAGTTTTCAGAAGCTGAAGTTTCTGAAAACTGTTGCATTTTAAGGAACCACCATTGCCGGCGCTGCCGTTGTGCTCGGATTACAACGCCTGTGTGCAATGGGGTAAAAGGTTTTTAATATCTGTTGATCTTTCATCACTGATAGAAACAAGAAGCTGTTTTTATTATTCCATCGGAAAAGCCCTGTTGGATACCCTGCTCAATACCTTGTTGTATTCCCTGTTGCATGCCAAGCCTTAAACTTTCTTTTCAAAAGTATAAACCGGCTTTTATTTCTCTTCCGAACCGATTTTTTCCAGCATATATCGTTTTAATAAAAATGTGCAGAAATACGGAAGTGTATAAAATTTACCATTAAATCCAATATTTTTTGCACAGAGTTTTATCCCGTAATGAATATCCGGATATTTTTCTTTTTCTATCAGATTTTTAAGAGAAGCCGTAGGGCTGTCAGTTGCCTTTACTTCTACAGGAACAAGAGATTCGGCATCGCGGATAAAAAAATCCATTTCAACGGTAGATTTTTCATTCTTGTAATAAAAAAGTTCATATCCCTGTTTTACCAGCATATCGCCGACTATATTCTCAAAGATTGCACCTTTGTATGTGTTGAAATTTTTGTTCTGCCGTAAATCTGCCTGCGCCTCTTCATCCAAAGCTGCAATCAAAATTCCCGTATCGTGATAATAGATTTTATATTCCGTCGGATTATAATTGCCTCTTAAAGGTAGTTCCGGCTGCGCAAGATTGTAACAAACATTTACAATACCGGCATCTTTCAGCCAGTCTATAGTTCCAATATATTCCCTGTTTCTGGCTCCCGATGCAATTTTCGTAATTTGATAGCGTTTATTTTCCTTTGCAAGAAAGGCAGGAATGTGAGTATATACATTCTTTATCTTTGCTTTATCAAGTCCTTTTGCATATTTTAAAATGTCCTCTTCGTACGCTTTAAGAATCTGAATCTGCTCCTGTAATATGCCGGAAAAATTATTTTGCTCGATGAACTTATTTACAATATGAGGCATTCCGCCTGTAATCATGTATTCTTTAAAACAGTTCATCCAGACATCAAATTCATTTTCAGAGAATGGTTCGGTATTTTTTATGTGAGCATAAATACTTTCAATTTGACCTTGTGAATACCCTTTTGCCCAAAGAAACTCTTCAAAGTCCAGAGAGTTCATTTGATAATCTTCTTTAAACCCGACGCTTACGGATGTAACCTCTTCATAGTTTATACCGAGAAGTGAGCCGGAACAGATAACATCATAGCGGCCGTCAATTTGGAAAAACTTGAGACACGTTGCACAATCAGGGCAAGCCTGCATTTCATCAAAAAGAATGAGTGTTTCATTCGGAACAAACTCAAGCTCCGGATTTATCAGTGATATTTCTTTTATGACATTTTCCGGAGAATAACCTGAAGAAAAAATTTTTAAATACTGAGGTTCAGTGATAAAATTGATTTCTATAAAATACTTGTAGCTTTCTGCAAAGTGCTTTATGGATGATGTTTTTCCGATCTGACGCGCCCCCTTTATTATAAGAGGAAGTCTATCCGGATCCTGTTTCCACTTTATGAGAAAGTCGTCTATTTTACGTCGGAGTTTGTATTTCATGACTATATACTATCAGGTTTTATCACATTTTTCCATATATTTTGTGCTGATTTATCACATTTTTCCATATATTTTATGTTGATTTATCACATTTTTCCATATATTTTATACCGATTTATCACATTTTTCCGGGATTACCCGAAAGTCTTGAGTAAGCAGTCTTTTGTCTTTCGGTTTTTTGCCGATAGTGTAACTATGAATATCATCACGTATCAAGCGCCTGATATGGATACGGTGCAAAATGATTCCTTGTCGTTTGCCGTTCAGCTAAAACGTAAAAATGAATATACAGACGGGCAAACTCGACAAGCGGCGGTAGCCGCCGATATGCGCCTTTTTTCCGGCTTTGACGGGGCTCGTACGGCATATGCCCATACAAGATCGCGGGCTGCTTTTAATCGAGCAGTACCGTCGATTCGGATTAACCCTTTGCCTTTTTTGCTTGGTTTTAGTATTTTATATGCGATATTGGCGCTTCCGCTGTTGCGCGGCGGCGCCGGTTCTTATTCCATTCGTACCCTGAGTTTCGGTGAAGAACCTTCGTTCAGCCGCGCGATTCATTCGTATATTTTCCCGGAACAGGAGAATTTCACCGATCAAGAAACGGCGCCTGTTGCGGGCGGTTATGTTTCGACGGTAACATTTAAAGATTATACGGTGAGGAAGGGAGATACCGTCAGCGGAATTGCGTCCAGGGCGGGATTGCGGAATTTCGGGACGCTGCTATCGGTTAATAACATCGATAACGCCCGTCGAATTAGCGCCGGACAGGTATTGCGCATACCTTCGGCGGACGGCCTTTTGTACACGGTAAAAAAGAATGAAACCCTTGCAGGTATCGCTGCTGCACATAAGGTAAGTGTTACTGCACTGCTTGATGCGAACGATTTAACGCAGGAAACCTTGTCCGTCGGGCAAAAGCTTTTTATACCCGGTGCGGCGCTTTCTTCGTTTGAGCTGCGAAAAGCGCTCGGCGAACTGTTTATCTATCCGATACGCGGAAGGCTTACCTCGCCGTTCGGCTACCGGAACGACCCGTTTACGGGGGTACGAAGTTTCCATTCGGGTATCGATTTAGCTGCGCCGATCGGTACTGCGGTAAAAGCGACATTAGACGGAAAAATTGCGGAAACGGGATTTAACCGTATTTTCGGAAATTATGTTATTATTACTCATGATCGTGGGTATCAGTCCCTTTACGGTCATTTATCCGCTATCTATGTAAAGCGGGGGCAGTATGTTACTCAAGGAACAACTGTCGGCGCTGTCGGCAATACAGGGTATTCTACCGGCCCGCATCTGCATTTATCTATCTATAAAAACGGGAGCTTGATCAATCCATTCGCCGTTCTAAAATAGAAATATTTGATTTGCTCTTAGCGGTGCCTTGTTGAGGAGGATTTTGTGAAACGAGGCGTATTCACTTTGTGCGTATTGTTCAGCGCATATACATTCTTGTTTGCGTACAACCCGCCTGCGGGAGGGGAATCTGCCAACACGTTCTTCTCGCCGGATTTACTAGGCGGTCAAGCAAGCGCTGCCGGAGGGCCGTTCGGGGATGGAAATCCCGCCGAATCGCCAACGAACCCAGCCCTTTCTGCGTATGAGCAGCGAGTTATTTTTGACCTTTCGTATGCTGCCGTTATCGGGTTTAGAAAAAATAACGCAGGAGATTCAGGATTAAAAGGACATCTGGCGAACATCGATTTTTTATATCCCGCTCGCTGGGGTGTTATCGCTGCCGATGTTCACTTTTTTACTTCATCGTTTGATTCTCTGCAATGGGGTACAGCCAGTTCGATGCGGCTTTCGTATTCAAAGGATTTAACCGACAATCTGGCACTCGGTGTCGGTTTATATGGCATTGTCGGTACCGGTTTTGGTGTCGGAGCCGATCTTGGGGTGCTCTACCGCTTCGGCGACCTCGGATTTGCGAAAAATTCAAAAGTCGGCGCTTCGATTACCGGAATGGGCAAACCGTACAATGCCGGTAGGGGGGGGATCAAAGGCGCCGATAAAACGAGCGGCTTCCCCGGTATGCTTACTCCACGGGTCGGTTTTGCAACCACCTTTATTTCGATAAAGAACTTTAAGCTTGGTATGGCTTTTGATCTGTCTTTTCCGACCTTTCAAAACCTCGTGTTTGACACCGGTCTTCACATGAAGTTTGCCGACATGGTTACCTTTAAAACCGGCTGGAACTTCAATCTCGTCGAAACGTTGAATCATCGGCAAACCTATATTCCTTCCTTCGGGATTGCCTGTTCGATTAAGCTCAATTCAAAAGATAAAAGCGAATCGAATGACTGGGAACAAAGTGATATTACTCCGCAAGTTGCCTTGAAGCCCTTGTATAATAATATTTGGGCGATCGGCGCCGGCGTTAATGTGAAGGTCGGTAAGGCTGATACTGCCGCTCCGGTTATTAGTGTTGACTATCCCGAAACCAAATACATTTCTCCCAATAGCGACGGCGTACAGGATGTGTTGGAATTCCCTCTGTCGATTACCGATCAGCGCTATGTGATGGCATGGGAGTGTACTTTTGAAAACGAAAAAGGTGAAGTTGTCCGTACGATTGCGAATAAAGAAGTGCGTCCGCAGCTGAGTAGAAAGTCTTTTTTGAAACTCCTGACAAAGGCAAAATCCGGCGTTGAAATACCGCAAACGCTGCGGTGGGACGGTATGCTCGACTCCGGTTCGGTAGCCCCTGACGGAACTTACTATTTTACGCTTACGGCTTCCGATGATAACAACAACACGGCAAAAACGGAACGGTATGCCGTTGTCGTTGATAATACGCCGCCGGTTGTTACCGTTACGCCTCCTACCGGTCAAAATGCATTGATTTTCAGTCCTGACGGGGATGGAAACAAGGATACGTTCCTTATCAAGCAGAGCGGCTCCGTTGAAGATAAATGGGTTGCAACCGTTACCGATTCTGCTAACAAGGTTGTGCGAACAGCCGACACCGTAAAGGCCGCTCCTGCCGACTTTGCATGGGACGGAAAAAACAATTCCGGTGAATTTATTCCTGACGGTATTTATACCTACAAAATTGCCGCTACCGACCGCGCCGGAAACAGTGCCGCACAGTCGGTTCCCAATATAATCGTAGACACTATCAAACCGTCGGTCGGTATTTCCATTAGTACCAATGCCTTTTCTCCGAACGGGGACGGTGTAAAAGATACTATCACTTTATCACCGGCAATTCCGATTCAAACCGGCTTACAGGAATGGAAAATCGATATTCAAAACGCAAAGGGAACCACAGTACACACGATAATCGAAAGCCGTATTGCCGCAATCACCTTTGACGGAAAAGATAAAAACGGAACGGTTTTGCCCGAAGGCGATTACAAAGCGGTACTTTCCGCTCGTTATGTAAACGGATATGCGCCGAGCGAAACCTCGCCTGTTTTTGCCCTCAATGTTACCGCGCCTAAGGCAACGGTAAAAGCCTCGACAGCTATTTTCTCGCCGGACGGCGACGGAAAGCTGGATACGGTTACCTTTACTCAGCAAATGAGCGCCGGTGATACTTGGACAGCCGAAATTTATGCACTTGACGGCGCTGGAAATATGAGCGGTAAGCCGGTACGCAGCTTCGCGATTACAAAAGATAATGCTGCAAGTTTTGCTTGGGACGGACGGAATAATTCCGGCGCCTTGCTCGCGGACGGGAAATATGCCTATCGCTTAGTAGGTAAAAACGATGCCGGTAATACCGGTTATTCCACTCCTGTTGCGGTTGAGCTGAATACTGAAAAAGCGGATGTTATCCTGTCTGCAAATATGCTTGCCTTCTCGCCGAATAAAGACGGCGTGCAGGATGCGATTGTATTCTCGCCTAAACTGAAATCGAACACCGCAGCTGCTTCCTACACCTTTGTCATCTACGATAAAACAGGCGCTGCCGTAAAAACGGTTACAGGAAACGGTGCGCCGCCCGCGTCAATCAGCTGGGATGGTATCGCCGATGCGGGGGATACAAAAGGGCAGCTTTGTGCAGACGGTTCGTACGCCGCCGCTATCGACGTAACGCTTACAAACGGGCAAGCGGCAAAATCAACTATCCCTGAAATTACGCTCGATACGAAATATCCCGAAGTAGAAATTTCGGCGCCGTATCTCGTGTTCTCGACGGATAGCGCGGCAACACGCCCGAATTTACCTGTTACGCAGAAAGCTTCCGCAGAAAACCTATGGACGGGCAGCATTACTGCTGCCGGTAATAGGGAAGTGCGGAACTTCACATGGGAAGGGCAGGCTGCCGATTTTGTCTGGGACGGAACCGATGCTTCGGGGAATAAAGTTCCCGACGGAACTTACCGCTATACTATTTTTGCAAAGGATCCGGCAGGCAATAGAACAATCAAGTCTTTTGACAATATCGTGATTGACTCACGAGTTCCTAAAGCTTATATCACTGCGGAACTGCCGGCATTCTCGCCCAACGGAGACGGCATAAAGGATGTGCAAAAACTGACCGTTCATACGACACTGAAAGATGGGCTTGCCTCTTGGTCGGTTGTCATAAAACCGGCAGATAACAATGCAGCGGCTCCGGTAAAGGCATGGTCATCGGAAAAAGGGAATACGCTTGCTTCTTCCATTCAGTGGGACGGTAAATCCGATGCAGGCCGTGTTGCTTCCGGTGCGTTTATTGCAGAGCTTTCGCTGCGTTACACGAAGGGCGATGAGCTTGCCGTTAGCAGCGCGCCTTTTGTCTCTTCGACAAAAGCGCCTGTGCTCGGCGTTAAGCTGGCGCCTAAGTATTTTAGCCCCGATAACGACGGTAACGACGATGAGCTCTTTATTAACCTGTCCGCAAAGTCGGATACGCAGTTAAAGCAGTGGTCGTTCGAAATCCGTGAACCGGAAGATACCGGCAATAAATTGTTCTGGAGTACCGGCGGAAAGGATAAGATAACCGAACAGATCGTTTGGGACGGCCGTTCGTTGAAAGGCGAAACCGTACAGTCGGCTACCGACTATCCCTATACTTTTACCGTAACGGATGAAGTCGGACTGACCTCCGTCGTAAAGGGGTATATCCCGATCGATGTGCTGGTTATCCGCGACGGCGATAAGCTCAAGATTGCAGTTCCTTCCATTATCTTTAGAAAGAATGCCGCAGACTTTGAAGAACTGGAGAAAAACGTTGTCGACCGGAACGTCAAGGTATTAACCCGTATCGCGGAAATCTTGAATAAGTTCCCCGATTACAAGGTTCAGGTTGAAGGCCATGCAAATAACGTGAGCGGAACGGAACGCGAAGAAAGAGAAGACCTTATTCCGCTTTCGGGAGCCCGCGCCGATGCTGTCCGTAAGTTCCTAATTGAAAAAGGCGTATCGCGCAACAGATTGTCGTCCGTCGGTATCGGCGGTACAAAACCGGTTGCGTCGCTTGCGGATAAGGATAACTGGTGGAAAAACCGCCGTGTTGAATTTGTCTTGATTAAATAAAATATGTTTGAATATCGCCGGTTGTGGTACGATGTGCATTAACCGGTAATTTGAGAAATCCGCAGGCGCCGCTACTGCTTGCGGATTTTTTTAGCCAAAGGAGAGGTAATGATGCAGAAAATATCTAACCTTATCGGGCTTGCAGGGCAGTCATGTGCGGGGAAAAACATTGTTGCGGATTTCCTTGAAGAAAAAGGATATGCCGTTATCGATGCTGATAAGGTTGCACATACGGTTCTGCAGGAGCAAAGCAGGGCGGTGATAGCACGTTTTTCTCCCCACGCCGAAAAACAAAGGCTACAGCTGCGGACGCAGGAGGGGGCATTGAACAGAAAGGCATTGAGCGTCCTGCTTTTTTCTGAACCGGCGCTGCTGGCGGAACACGAGGCATTCATTCTTCCTAAAATTGAAGCGCGTATCCGAAGTCTTATCAAGGATGCTTTAACTGAATGTCCAAACAGGCCGGTTGTCCTTAACGCTCCGACACTGCATAAAACCTCTTTAACCCCCGAATGCTCGTTTATTCTTTACATCAAAGCGCCGTTTTTTATTCGATTGCTCCGTGGCCATAAACGGGATGCCATTCCTTTTCACCGGTTAGTTGCTCGTTTTTTGCAGCAGAAAGATTTCTTTGCTCAATACCTTTTGCAAAATGCCGATATTGTAAACGTGGTAAACGCTCGTTCCGTGCAGTCTTTACAGGAAAAAATCGAGCGTGTGCTGTGTGAAAAGGGTTTTTGAGGACAACTATGGAACAAAAGAAAATTTTATGGGTTATCCTTTCGGTAAGCTTATTCGTATTAATTATTTTCGGTATTGCTCTTTTTTTATATTCACCGTCACGGAATAGCGCAACGGCACAGGCTGGTGGGGAAACTATTCCTTATGAAACGGCCGGTACTTCCGCCAATGTTGATCCCGACTTATGGGCGCGAAACCCCGATAGGGTTGCCGGACTGGATAGAACTGCTCCCGCTGCTGCCGGAAACATTATCAATTTAAATAATGTAAATATCGTTTCGACCGACGGGCAAAGCAGCCAAACAAGCGGCATTGATGTTTCCGATTTAACCGTGCAGGCTGGAACGGCCGACGTTTCCGGTCTTCCTAAAGAATTGGCGGAGCAAATCGGCATCGAGACTGCTCCGGAGCAGCCGACCGAGCAACCGCAGCCTTCTGCAGTACGGAAAGAAGAGTCACCGGCAGCGGCACAGCCGCGGGTAAATTCTGCGGTGCAAGCCCCGCCGAAACCGGCAGTGGAAAAGAAGAATTCTGCGCAAGCGAGTGTTTCCGTTAAACCTAAGGCAAAAACACCGGCTAAGCCTGCCGCACCGCAGGTTCAAACCCTCTATTGGGTACAGACCGCTTCGCTTGCAAGTAGGATTAACGCCGAACATGCGCGAGACACACTTGCCGCGCAGCACATGAAGGTTGAAATTTTTACAAAAGAAACGTCGGCAGGCTTAACACACCGCGTAAGGGTTGGCCCCTTTACCAATAATACCGAAGCAAAGTACTGGCTTAATAGCATTAAAAAAATCAAAGGTTTTGAACATAGCTATGTTACGGAAGAAAAGGTAAAGGCGAATAGTTAAAAATCGAGAGGTAGCTATGAAATTCTGCGTAGATTTAAAATAGTTTGCAGGATTCACGTACTACCGAAGCAAAATCCTGCACCGCCGATACTGCGGAAACCGCTTCCATCCGCGGCGTGGGTGGCATACAGGCGAGCCGGTTCTTGAGCTTGTCTAGCAGTTACCTCAGAACAAGAACAAAACGGATAGGAACATCTCTATGATAAAGGGTGTGCATCCGAGTTTTTAGCGATGTTTCTATGATTGTTTCCGAATATGCTATCGCACAAAAAAAGCTCAAACAGTCATACTGTTTGAGCTTTGAGAACTCCCCCGCGCGGGTTCGAACCACGGACCCAGTGGTTAACAGCCACTTGCTCTGCCTACTGAGCTACAGGGGAAAGTAATAAATAACTATGGACAAACTTATACTGAAAATCGGAAAAAATGTCAAGCAGCTTGGATCGTTTACCATCCCCCTTGCTTGAATACTGCTTGCCGTTTATACTTGCCGATATGTGTAATAACCGGTATGCAAAATCAATTCTTCAATGTCTTTTTTCTATAGAGCCGATAACCGTTCGCGGAGCCGATGTTACGGTGCACTCGCTTTCGTATGATTCGCGTGAGGTACGGGCGGGCGCCGCTTTTTTTGCCTTGCCCGGCGTGCATACTGACGGTTCAAAGTTTGTCGATGCGGCTATTGCGAAGGGCGCCGTTGCGGTTATTCACGAAAAAACACTTCCATTATATCAAGAGTATATTTGTTATGTTCAGGTGACGGATGTCCGCGCTGCAATGGCCGCTGCGGCTGCCGTTTTTTTTGACGAACCTTCCAAAGACTTGGTAACAATCGGAGTAACCGGTACGGAAGGAAAAACGAGTACCGTCGACTTTGTCTGGCAGCTGCTGCGGCTTGCAGGGAAAAAGGCAGGGTTTTCTTCTACCGTATCTTTTTCGTTTGGAGATGAGCCAGTCGCCAATCCGGCGCATCAGACTACCCCCGAATCGATTACGGTACAGGAACGGCTTGCCCGTATGCGGGATAACGGCTGCGAATACGCCGTTGTGGAAGCGTCTTCTCACGGGCTTTCTCCCCGAACGGCGCGGTTATTGCATATGCATTTCGATGCGGGCGTATTTATGAATGTTACGCAGGAACATTTGGAATTTCACGGCACCTTTGAACAATACCGCTACGATAAAGCGAATTTATTCCGGTCATTAGATACCCATGATCATAAGAAAAAAAACGGAACAGTTGAGGCCTTCGGCATCGTCAATCTTGAAGACCCATCTGCCGCTTATTTTGCACAGGCGACAAAGCAGCCCGTATTCGGATTTTCCATGCAGAAGCATATCGGCACTGCTGAGTTTGTTCCGTTCTCAAACTTTGCAGGCGGCTTATCTGCCGATAACGTGCAGGAAGGAGAAACCGGTTTAACCTTTACAATTCACGCAGCGTTTAACGGCGTGCAGAAAACGTATGAGGCCGCCGCTCCGGTAACCGGCTTTTTTAATGTGTACAATATACTTGCTTCTCTAATTGCCGTTCATAATTTAACGGGACTGCCGTTTGATACGCTCGTGCCCTTGCTGAATCGGCTTATGCCGGTACGGGGGAGAATGTGCCGTGTTGAAGCGGGGCAGGACTTTGAGGTGCTTATCGACTATGCGCATACGCCGTCGTCATTCCAAGTAATTATGCCGTCTGTACGTGAGCGCATTAAGGCGAAAGGCGGTCGTGTGATTGCCGTATTCGGCTCGGGCGGTGAGCGCGATACCGTTAAGAGGCCGGAGCAGGGGAGGATTGCCGGAGACTACTGCGATGTAATCATCCTCACCGATGAAGACCCTCGCGGCGAAGACCCTGTTGAGCTTTTGGAAATGATTGCCGCCGGCTGTCCCAACAAGAAGCGCGGCGAAGAACTGTTTATCATTCCTGACCGGCCGACTGCCGTCCGAAAAGCATTTTCCCTTGCTCAACCGAATGATGCGGTATTGTTGCTTGGGAAGGGGCACGAAAATTCGATTATCGGGAAAAACGGCGCCGTACCCTATGATGAGTACACCGAAGCGCAAAATGCCCTGCGGGAAATGAAAGGTTTTTAGAGGTTCCCGATAATCACTGTGTAAGATTTACCGTAAATACTTGGCGCTTAAATTCGGAAGGCGTAAGTCCGTATCGCTTTTTAAAAGCACGGCGGAATGTTTGTGTATTTGCATAACCGCAGCGTTCCGCCAAAACGGTAAGCGGTTCTTTCGGGTTCTCTACAATGAGCGCTTGAGCTTTTTCGAGCCGTTTATCTTCCAAATAGTGGGAAAAACTTTTTTGCATTCTGGTACGAAAGAAATAGTAT
>CAUVKE010000010.1:0-11572 GCA_963552415.1 uncultured Treponema sp. | reverse complement strand
AAGATCAGTATAAATGCAACCATTCTCGGCGGTGAAAAGGAAATTTCCCCTGAAAACATCGAACGTTTGTGCAGAATGCGTGCCGACTATAAGGTAACCGGCCGGCATCCGGGGTATAAACATTATCGAAAAGAATGAGAGAACGTATGATATCCGGTAATAAAGTTGTATTGGCGCTTGATTTCGGCGCTTCAAGCGGGCGCGCTTTCTTAGGCTGCTTTGACGGCAGCCGTATTACGATGCAGGAAAGTCATCGTTTTTCAAATGATCCCGTTATGCTCAATGGAGTATTGTATTGGGATTTTTACCGTTTATTTTTCGAAATTACACAGGGCATTCTGAAAGCGCAGCAGGACGCGCCTGTTTCAAGTATCGGGATTGATACATGGGGGGTAGACTTCGGCTTGCTGCGGAAAGACGGTTCGCTTATTGAAACGCCCGTTCATTATCGTGACGGACGAACCGAAACAAGTTTCCCTCATGCTTTACAAAAAATCAACGCCGAACGGTTTTACCGTATTACCGGCGTACAGCTAATGCCGCTTAATACGGTGTTCCAGCTCTATGCACTAAAGGAACAGCGTCCCTACCTGCTTGACGGCGCCGAAACGATGCTGTGTATGCCGGACCTTTTCAATTATTTTTTAACCGGTGAAAAGCGAACGGAGTGTTCCATCGCTTCTACTACACAGATGCTTGATGCCGACTCTCAAACATGGTCGGAGGAGATTATCGGTGCACTGGGGCTGCCTGCTCATATTCTTCCCCCTATTATCCCCTCCGGTACCGAAATCGGCTTACTGAAACCGTCGGTGTGCGAAGGTTTCGGAAAAACTGCCGTCAAGGTTACGGCCGTTTGCGGGCATGATACGCAGAGCGCCGTTGCCGCCGTTCCTGCCGATTGTGACGATTTTATCTTTGTCAGCTGCGGAACATGGTCTTTATTCGGAACTGAGCTGGATGCTCCGCTTATTTCGGATGATTCCGCACGGTTTAATATTACCAATGAAATAGGTTTCGGCGGTAAAACAAATTTTCTAAAAAACTGTACCGGCCTTTGGCTGATACAAGAGAGCAAAAGGCAGTGGCAGCGGGAAGGTAAAAACTACTCGTTTGCAGAGCTTGAAGCGGAAGCGCGTAAAGCCAAGCCATTTGTATCATTTATCGATCCGGATGCTCCTGAATTAGGTGTTCCCGGCGATATCCCCGAGCGGATACGGGCATACTGCAAGAACACCGGTCAGCCCGTGCCGGAAACGGTCGGAAGCATTATGCAGTGCATTTATCAGAGTCTCGCTTTCCTGTATCGAAAAACCCTTGAAGAAATAGAGCTGTGTACCGGTAAACGATATCCGGTTATTCATATAGTCGGCGGCGGCATTAAGGATACGCATCTCTGCCGTCTTGCGGCAAATGCCTGCGGACGGCCGGTAAAAGCAGGCCCTACGGAAGCCTCGGCATTGGGTAATATTGTAGTGCAATTAATCGCTTCCGGCGATGTACGGAATATCAAGGAAGCCCGGAAAGTTATTGCCGCTTCATATCCGGTTGCGGAATATGAGCCGGAAGATATAGGCCTTTGGGATGAACATTACAGTGCATTCCGGACGGTTTGCCGCTAAGCGGAAGCTTCCTGCAAAAGTTTGTATAGGAGGACGTATGTTGATAGGAGTTTCGCCCGTTATCAGCCCCGAACTATTGAGTATTCTGCATCAAATGGGGCATGGAGATGAATTGGTGCTTTCAGATGCTTTTTTCCCGGCATATAGCTTTAACGGGCGGGTTATCCGAAGCGACGGAATTTCGGTTGATGCTTTGCTTGACGGTATACTGCCGCTCATCACCTTGGATGAGTATGCCGCTTCGCCGGTCATTATGATGGATGCTGTTTCCGGCGATACACTTGATCCTTCGGTTGAACGGCGCTATCGGGCGGTTATTGAAAAGCACTATCCCAAAACTCCTGCGACCGAGCGGATTGAACGCTTTGCTTTTTATGAGCGGGCAAAAAGAGCTTTTGCCGTTGTTATTACGGGAGAAACGGCAAAATACGGTAATATTATTATTAAAAAAGGAGTTACCCCGTTTAAACTGTAGAACAGCTCTAAAAATCTAATCGAGTTTTTAGAGATGCTCAAGTAACTAACTTTTGAGATATCGCCTTTATGCGCTTTATGCACAAGACCGCAATGAGCGCATTGTATAAGGGGTGTAAAATAAAAGCCCGACAAATGGCTCAGGCTTTTATTCGTGCGGAGGGTTTAATACCCCGACGCTTGCGTCGTAACATGAGGGTATTAAAGCCGACTGCAACCACCTTATGAGAACAACATATCCAGACGCTTGCGTCGGGGTATGTTGATTTAACCTGAGTTTGCTTAAACGCAAACTTGTATATTATATGCGCGTTCTCACTTCGTTGCGAACGTGCGTAAAAAGTCAATCGAAAGTTGATACCTTTCTTCTTGGCTTTTTATGGGAGGTTCTATGAAAATGTCAAAGGGACTGCTGCTGCTATTGTTTGCAGCTGTATTCAGCGTCGGCTGTACTAAACAGGAGACGGCAAAAACGGACGGTAAGAAAGACGATAAGATCGTCATGGGCGCATTGATCCGTAACCTTGATGAGGATTTCGTCCGTATCTATGCCGATAATCTCCGTGCCCTTGCCGAAGCGCGCGGTGTAGAACTGAAACTGCTTGATGCACGTAATGATCAAGGAAATCAGTTAGATCAGCTCAATACCTTACTGACGCAAGGCATTAAGTATTTTGTTATCATTCCGGTTCAAACCGAAATGACCGAACAAATGGCTCAAGCCATCAATGAAAAAGGAGGCGGCGCTTCATTCTCTAATATTCAGCCGTCGGAGGAAGCTCTGCGTGTAAGCAAAAATTTCTTCCTGGCATCCTCTCCTGAATCCGTTGCCGGTAAAATACAGGCAGATATTATTGATGATTATTTTAAAAAATTCCCTGCAAAGTTACTGCCGAACAATACAATCAATGTCCTTATGCTGCTCGGTCAACTCGGACACCCTGCGCAGGTACTCCGAACCAATGCCGTTCTTGACGGTTTAACGGCGAAAGGCTACAACGTTGAAATACTGGCAAAGGACACTGCAAACTGGAAACCGGATGAAGCACAGCAGAAAATGGATGCGTGGATTGCGGCATACCGCGACAAGTTCAATCTTGTTATTGCAAATAATGACGGTATGGCGCTCGGCGCTGTTGAATCTTTGATGACGAACAAATACACCGATGATCCGTCGGATCCTGCAAAAGACGCCGACGGTGACGGAACCGTACTCCGCATTCCGGTTATCGGTGTTGATGCGACGCCCGTTGCGCTGCAATCAATGAAAGAAAACAAATTGTATGCAACCGTTTTGCAAGATGCAAAAGGACAGTCCGAAACTGCATTTGACCTTGCATACGCTGTCGCAAAAAACGGTACCGCTATCGGCCTTCAAGCCGGAGGCGTGCGCGCTGCCGAATCGGTAACGCCCGGCGAGCCTCCGTCCGACAAACAAGATTTGCTGCCTCAGTGTTATCTTGTTCCGTTTAAGCCAGTAACAAAAGATAATTATCAATCACTACAATAATTAAAACGGTAAGGTCGAAATGGACGGTGAGTATATTCTTTCGATTAAAAACATAACAAAACGGTTTCCCGGTGTACTTGCATTAAATGATGTAACGCTGAACGTCCGCCCCGGCAAGGTTCATGCCTTAATGGGCGAAAATGGAGCGGGGAAATCAACGCTGATGAAATGTCTGCTGGGGATTTACTCTGCCGACAGCGGCAGTGTCGTGTTTAATGGAAAAGAGGTGAAATTCCAAAATACCAAGGCTGCCCTCGATGCCGGTATTTCTATGATACATCAGGAGCTCTTAAATGTTCCGATGCGTACCGTCAGTCAGAATATCTGGCTGGGAAGAGAACCGCTCACCAAGCGGCATACGATAGATCATAAAAAAATGGCCGATATGACAAAAGTGCTGATGAAAGAGTTGGATATGGATATCGATGTGAATGCATATATGAGTTCACTTTCCATTTCCAAGCAACAGGCTTGTGAAATCGTTAAGGCCGTATCTTACGGTGCCCGTGTGGTGGTAATGGATGAACCGACTTCCTCTCTTACGGAAAAGGAAACGGAACATCTGTTTACGATAATCGAAAGTTTAAAGCAGCGTAATGTTGCCGTCATCTATATTTCACACAAAATGAATGAAATATTCCGCATTTCCGATGAGGTGTCGGTTATGCGCGACGGCGCCATGATCGGTTCCTACCCTGTTGAAGACCTTACCGAAGACAGCCTAATTGCGATGATGGTCGGCCGCTCTAATTTCCAGCGTTTTCCTGAATTTGAAACGGAGATCGGAGCGGTACGGTTATCGGTTAAAAATTTGACGGCTGCTGCCTCCTCCTCCTTTAAAAATGTGAGTTTTGATCTGCATGCCGGTGAAATTCTCGGCATAGGGGGGTTGGTCGGGGCGCAGCGCACGGAACTTGTGGAAAGTATTTTCGGATTGCGGGGGATTTCAGCCGGTACGATTGAAGTAAACGGAAAACAGATTACTATCCGCTCTCCTAAAGACGCCATTCGGAACGGAATAGCGCTTATCACCGAAGACCGCAGAGGTTCGGGAATATTTCCACTGTTATCAATAACCCAAAACACGGCTATTGCATCATTAAAAAATTACAAAACAAAATATCATACATTGCAGCATAAAAAGATTGCGGATTGTTCAAAGAAACTCAATGATTCTCTTCGAACAAAAACACCGTCAATGGCTGCACAAATACGGAATTTATCAGGAGGAAATCAGCAAAAAGTCATCGTCAGCCGTTGGTTGATGACAGTACCGGATATCCTCATTATGGATGAACCGACCCGCGGTATTGACGTTGGGGCCAAATATGAGATTTATACCATTATGGCGGAACTTGCGCGACAGGGTAAGTCCATTATTATGGTTTCATCTGAGATGCCGGAGCTTATATGAATGTCACATAGAATTATGGTGCTGTGTGCAGGCAGGCTTACCGGTATTTTGGATAAAAAAGAAGCAACACAGGAAGCCATTATGAGGCTTGCCGCAGATTTTTCATAATGTTTTCATAAGAGGGTAAAAAGAATGCATTCAAATTCATCCGTATTATTGACATCAAAAAAACTGCTTAAAGATTATACCAATCTTTTTACTTTTATCGGCTTAATTATCGTATTGGCGATTTTAACGGGAGGCAGCTCTCTTGCCCCCGCTTCAATGAGAAACTTAGTTATTGCCGAGGCAGTCCGCGCCTTTGCCGCTTTCGGTGTAGGGTTAATCATTCTTACACGCGGAATAGATCTTTCAATCGGTTTTGTTGTGTGTCTGACGGCGAGTGTTGCCGCTTCTTTTGCACAAACGCCGGGATATTCGGGAGCGCTGTATCCGGGTATGGATTTTCCGTTCTTTGTTCCGATTCTTGCAGGCGTGGGAGTCGGCGGATTGTTCGGCCTGTTTAACGGAGTCTTGGTAGCTTATGCTAAGCTCCCTCCTTTTATAGCAACGCTCGGTACCTATTCGCTTGCCCGCGGTATTCAGCTGATTTACACAAAGGCAGCCGTTATCGGAAGTCTTAAACCCGGCTTTAAACTGATTTCACAGGGAAGCGTCGGGTTTATTCCCAATCTCGCAATTTATGTTGCGATTGCCGCTATCGTTGTGTGGTTTTTGCTGCGCCATACCCAGCTCGGCGCCCACTTCTATGCGATCGGAGGAAATCCCCAAGCGGCAAAGGTTTCCGGCATTAACGTGGAGCGGGATTTGGTAAAAGTGTATTTGTTCGCCGGTCTTTTGTATGGTATTGCCGGTGTATTACAGGCCGCCCGTTTGGGACTTGCAAATGCCTTAACTGCAAACGGTATGGAGCTTGATGCGATTGCTGCGGTAACGGTCGGCGGCGTTTCCCAGTCAGGCGGTGTCGGAAGTATGAGCAATATTCTTATCGGCGTATTGATTATGGGTATTATCAACTACGGTATGACCTATCTCGGCATCGATTCATACTATCAGCTTTTGATGAAGGGAGCTATTATTCTTCTTGCAGTATTTTTCGATATGAGAAAACGTATCGGTAAAACATAGACACAAGGGCATCTCTAAAAACTCGGTTAGATTTTTAGAGATGCCCAGCCCTGTTTTCACAATTATCTTTATTTAGGAGGATGTATGTCAACACAGTTTAAGCAAACGGAACCGGTAAACCGGTATAAAGGACACTTACCGAAAATCGGTATCAGACCGGCTATTGACGGCCGGCAGCAGGGAGTGCGGGAGAGTCTTGAAGACCAAACTATGAATATGGCAAAGAGCGCTGCGGCGCTGATTAGCGGAAATCTCCGCCATCCGAACGGTATGCCGGTTGAGTGCGTTATCGCAGATTCTACTATCGGCGGTGTCGGCGAGGCTGCTGCCTGCGAGGAAAAATTTCAGCGGGAAGGCGTGGATATTACGCTGACCGTAACCCCCTGCTGGTGCTACGGTTCCGAAACCATGGATATGAATCCGATGACCATTAAGGCAGTGTGGGGCTTTAACGGTACGGAACGGCCCGGCGCGGTATATCTTGCGGCCGTACTTGCAGGACACACCCAGAAGGGGCTGCCCGCATTCGGCATTTACGGACGCGATGTTCAAGATGCCGATGACACTGCTATTCCCTGCGATGTAAAAGAAAAAATCTTGCTTTTTGCCCGTGCAGCCCTTGCCGCTGCATGGATGCGGGGAAAATCGTATCTGTCTATCGGAAGCGTCTCGATGGGGATTGCAGGTTCGATCGTTTCTCAGGACTTTTTCCAGCGGTATCTCGGTATGAGAAATGAAACCGTCGATATGTCCGAACTTATTCGGCGCATCAACGAGAATATCTACGATGAAGAAGAATTCAAAAAAGCGCTTGCATGGACAAAAGAACACTGCAAAGAGGGCAAGGACGACAACCCCGAAAAGATGCAGCATTCACGGGAACGGAAAGATAAAACATGGGAAATCTGTGTTAAGTGCATGATCATCGTCCGCGATTTGATGATCGGAAACAAGAAACTTGAAGCAAAATTCCCTGAGGAAGCAAAAGGACGCAACGCCTTGTTGGCAGGCTTCCAAGGACAGCGGCACTGGACGGACTTTATGCCGAACGGCGACTTCTTTGAAGCCATGCTGAACTCCAGTTTTGACTGGAACGGCATCCGCGAACCCTTCTTAGTCGCCACCGAAAACGATTCGCTGAACGGCGTTTGTATGATGTTTGAACATCTGCTCGGCTATAGTGCGGCGATTTTCTCCGACGTCAGAACCTATTGGAGCCCCGAAGCGGTTGAACGGATTACCGGATGGAAGCCTCAAGGCGATGCGGCAAACGGCTTTATCCATTTGATTAATTCCGGAGCAACCTGTCTTGACGGTACGGGAAAACAGAAAAAAGACGGTAAGTCCGTTATGAAGCCGTTCTGGGAAATTACCTCTGAAGAAGCTAATGCCTGTCTTGATGCCACGCAGTGGCGGTATGCAAGCTTGGAATACTTTAGAGGCGGCGGCTATTCTTCCAATTTCTTAACGGAAGGCGGAATGCCGGTTACTATGGCGCGTCTTAACTTGGTGCACGGCTTGGGTCCGGTACTGCAAATTGCCGAAGGCACGACCGTATCGCTTCCCGAAGCCGTAAACGAAAAGCTTGATCTGCGCACTAATCCGACGTGGCCGACCACTTGGTTTGTTCCGCGCCTGACCGGTAAGGGTGCGTTCACGGATGTTTATTCCGTTATGGCAAAGTGGGGTGCAAACCACGGAGCAATCACATACGGGCATATCGGTGCAGAGCTTATCGCACTGGCCTCTATTTTGCGTATACCGGTGTGTATGCACAATGTTGAAGCTGCAAAAATTTACCGCCCGCAGTATTGGAATGCATTCGGCGATGAGTTGGAAGGTGCGGATTACCGTGCATGCTCAACGCTTGGGCCGCTGTATAAATAATCCCGAGGAACGGGGGCTGTCCAAAAACTGAAAGCCTATCGGCTTTTTCTGTAAAGAAATGATTCAACATATCCGCTAAAACGGATTGCGTAACAGTTTTTGGACAGCCCTCATAATATCCCCCTCTCAAAAGTTAAGCGTGCAATTCCTTTTTAACGCTTGATCTTGTATACTCTATTAGTATGATTAAGGTATGTATTTTTGATTTAGATGGAACATTGACTAATACCGTTCGGACGCTTGCTTATTTTGTTAACGCCGAAACAGCAAAGCACGGACTGCCCCCTGCACCGGCGGAAAATTTTAAGTATTTTGCGGGAAACGGGGCGCGAACGCTTATTCATCGAGTATTGGCATACCACAGCATTACGGATGCAGCCTTGGAAGATCGAATTTTGCAGGACTTCAACGCAGCCTATGACGCCGATTTTTTACACCTGTGTACCTTATATGATGGCGTTGCTGAGATGATACAAGAGCTACATAGCCGAGGAGTTCAGCTAGCGGTTCTTTCGAATAAACCGCAGCCGACTACTCAAAAAATCGTCAAAGTTTTTTTTGATGAAGGCACTTTTTCCGCCGTTTTCGGACAGCGGGAAGGAGTTCCGCTTAAACCTAATCCTGTCGGCGTATTTGAAATTTTAGAGCTTTTACACCGTCAAAAACAGGAATGCCTCTACATCGGAGACACAGCAGTGGATATCAATACCGGAAAAAACGCAGGATTAACAACCGTCGGCGTGCTGTGGGGCTTTCGTGACCGTGCCGAATTGGAAGGCGCCGGCGCTGCGCATATTATCGCAAAGCCGTCGGAGCTGCTGGCGCTGATAACTGCGTAGAACAACGAACATAGCACCTCATTATACTTTGGATTATTCCTAAAAATACTTGTAATCAGATTAAAAAGGGAGATATGCTATGGGGCATTTCTAAAATCTCAAGTTTTTAGAGGTTCCCTATGATTAAAAGGACGGCGGAAGAAGCATCGGAACATAACAGGCGTATGTACTCATGTAAAAATCTAACTAAAACGAATTTACCGGCGGATGCTGGCAAAAAAACAAAAAACGATTTATACTTGCACCGTTATGAGAAAATATCATCTGTCATTATTTTTTATCTTTTGTGTATGTGCCGGTATAAACTTTTTTGCTTGTAGAAAAGCACCTGAAAAAAACTATATTGCTTTTTATTCACTACAGCCCGACACTGTGCAGGCATTGCAAACCGTATTGAAAGACCGATTCAGCACGATAGAACAGCATTTCGATTGGCGAATTATCGATCCTGCTCTATCCGTTATGGAATTTATGGAAAAAAATCCGCAAACGGTATTTGTATTTTCAACGGATAACCGCAGCCTCTTTGAAGCCCGCCGCTTTTTTAGCCTGCATACTACTGAGTCGTTTCAGCATCTCCCTTCAACGTTCTTGAATAATATCTTTAACCGCGATGATGATAAATACTATGCTTTTCCGCTATTGCTTGATCCTATTAAACTTGCGTGCAATAACGTTATGGCGGAAAGACTTGGACTTACCTCATATATAATGCAAGAAGACTTTGAAAGACTGTGTCAACAGGCAGAGCAAGCATCGCTGCCGTTTCCTTTCGTATGTGCAGGCGGAGAAGATGACCAACTTTTTGCGATGATTTCAGCAGTTGCGGCAATAAACGGCTTAGCGCTAAACCCTGAAGATTTTTCCGTATTAGGGAAACAAGCGGATTTGTATACGGATTGTCCGCCTGCACTAAAGACTGTTCTTGATACATTGGTTAACTGGCGAAAGCAGGGGCTTTTACATCCCGAATGGTTCCGGCTGGTCGAAAGCGACATTTCCGTGTTTATGGAATTTAACAGTACCGCACTTGCCGCAATGCCGCTTTCGGCAAGCAGACGATTAAAGTACGAAATATTACGGCATTTTACCACAATGCAGGTGCCGCTGCCTCAGCTTTTAAGCAAAAAAAATATGCCGGCCGATACGGTCGTATGGGCGCAAGCCATCCAAGATGAACATAAGCCGTTCCCCGAAGCGGACGAAATACGGGCATTCCTCTATTTACAGGAAACCAATGAAGTATTAGCGCGGAAAACAGGGCTTGCGCCGGTATTCGCAGCAGCACAAACGCAGGATGCCGAAGCGTCCTCCGGCCGATACTGGGTTGCTTCTTCAAATACGGCACTTCCGTCTTTCGGAAACATCGCTTGTACCACAGGAGCGGAAAAAACGGCACTTGCCGCCGCTATCCGTCGCTACCTGGGAGTAAACGGAATAGGATACTAATAGTAGATGCCCGCCTCTTTTCAAAAGACTTTGTAGGGAATAACTTCCTTAACATACAAATAGACGGTCAGTTCAGCCGTAAACTTTCCGCCCGAAACATAGAGACGCGGGTTATCTTTTATCAACATTTCCCCGCTGACGGTCTTTGGCTTGTTTTTAATATTCTTTCTTAGATACCCACGAACCGCGGCAAGTGCTGCTTCCCGATAGGCTTGACGTACTCCATCTATTTCCAACTTACGTGCTGCGCTGCCGGAACCTTTGGCAGTAATATAATTGATACGTATCCATTCTGTACTGTGTAAGGCCATCGCATCGGTAACGCGGTATTCCGCCCAACAATACAGGTATGGATACTGCGGGCGGAGTTCCGTAACGGATAAACGGCTGTCGTTGGAAAGGATGGATTGAAGCGGCTCCAGTTCAAACTCTTCCGCAACACGTCTCCGCTTATCAAACGGGGTATAAGAAAACTTCCAGCCGTAAACCATTCCTTCCATTACTGTTTTCGATAGTTCAACCAGCGCTTTTCGCAGCGGTAACTGTGTACCCTGTACATCGTCATCCATTACACCCGGCTGTGGTTCAAGAAAAATCCACACTGGTGCACGGATAACAAGAGCATCGTTTATTCCCGCTCCCGAATAGCTATCTGCATAGAAAGACACAGCAGTGCAGAGCAAAAAGACAAAGCAGCATATTTTACGAAATCTCAAGGTTTTACATATCATAGTTTTGTTTGAGTATTGTCCGGTATACATCGGAGCAATACTACTTCTCCGCCGGTTTTTCCTTAGGGACAGCGTTCTGTTCGGCTGGAGGAATAGGTTTCCCAGATTGCTCTTTTTCTATAGAGCCGAATACCGCGTAGTTTTTCATTATTTCGAGGAACATGGCGAAGCTATGCCGATCCTGTTCCAGACGGGTAAATGATTCTTTGTTTTTAGAACTCATGGCAAGCGCTTTTATATTTGTAATCAACTCGGGTGTCGGTGCTTTTATATCTTCAAGCAAGTGTTCTGTGAATGTATACAGATCGGAATAGGCCTTACTGCCGATTTGCACTACGGTCTTTGCCTGCATATTGGCAATTCCAACGATTTTTTGCAGCTGCTTTTTCATATCTTTGCCTTTTTCAATTTCTGCGATATAACCTTGAATTTCGATAAGGCTGCATTGCTCTTTCGGTTTAAAAAGCCCTTCAAAATTCTTGATTTTACTTAAAAGCACTTCGCAGGCACGGTATATT
>CAUVKE010000009.1:0-11728 GCA_963552415.1 uncultured Treponema sp. | reverse complement strand
GCGAAACGTTGAGCACTGTGCCCCGACGCTTGCGTCGGGGTTGTTGATTGTTGCTTACGGTAACGGTATCCGAACTTGAGTAACCGCAATCGCTTGGCAGGACGACATTGACATGGTTACCGCCTTAAAGTATGGTAAAACTCACGGTACACCGTTTTCATTCTTCGCAGTCCGATGCGGAAAATGCTGATGCGGCGGTCCCGGACGGAGAAAAAGGATACTAAAATGAAAACAAATGAACAAGAACATCTTCCGGTACTCGGTATCGGACCTATTTGTATTGCAGTTATGATTGCGTTCACTGCCGCAGGTATTACCGCGGTAAAATTCGATCTACTGACAAGCGGAAACGTGCGCAGTGCAATCATTGCAATCGTTTTTGTTATTGCCGGAATGTTGTGTATTGGAGGCGGTATTGCACTGTGGTGCGCTGCCGTATTCGGTTCCCGTATCGATATTAAGATAAAATCAAATCAGCTTGCAACGGATGGCGTTTATGCCCTCGTGCGTAACCCGATTTATTCCGCTTTTTTATTTATCTGCACCGGTGCGTTATTAGTCTGCCGGAATTGGTATATATTGATGTTACCGCTGCTCTTTTGGGTATACCTTACCGTGTTTATGAAATTGACGGAAGAGCAATGGCTTACCGAACGTTTCGGCGATGAATATGCAGCGTATTGCCAACGGGTTAATCGCTTTATTCCATGGAAGAGACGGTAAGTGATAAGCCCAATCAACATTACTCAATTGTAAATTAAATTGTTAAGCGTCGTTGACAATTCATGTTCATTCGTATATATTTTTCCATATCAAATAACTGACGTTTACGTCAATTATTTGATATGGAGGATTTCTCTATGAATGATTCAAAAAAGCCGCAGGGGAAAAGCTCTGCAAAGGAGCGGCAATCCAAGGCAAATTCTGCACAGGACAAAAGCCATGCACCGCAGCAGGAGCGCAATCCTGCAAAACAGAAGACAATCAAGCGGCTGTTAAGCTATGCGGGCAGCAGCAAGCAATTTTTATCACTATCGCTGATGCTTTCGGCTTTAAGCGCACTCGTCAGTTTTATGCCGTACATCATGGTGTTTTTTGTCATGCGTGATGTGATTTCCGCGGTAGCAGCGAAAGAAGCGGTGAATGCTGCGGCCCTTGCACGCTACGGACTCTGGGCGGTCGGCTCGGCTGCGGCAGGCTTTGTCTTGTATTATGCTGCGCTGATGCTTTCGCACGCGACGGCATTTACTATCCAGCAAAATCTTTCAATATTAATGACGGAAGCGTTGGCAGAGCTGCCAATCGGCTGGCATATCACCCATGTCAGCGGCAAGGTGCGCAAGGTGTTTGAAAAAAACGTCAATCAGCTCGAAACGCTGATCGCTCACAATCTGCCCGATACTGCACAGAACATGGTTTCACCTTTTGCGATACTCGCGCTCATGTTGGTATTCGATTGGCGGCTCGGGCTGATTTCTCTTTTACCGCTTGTACTTGCGTTTGTTTTACAAGCTGCTTTAATGCGAATCAGTACAAACTCCGGTTTTATGCAAAAGTACGAAGACGCGCTTGAGCAGATGAACAACGCAGGCACCGAATATGTACGCGGTATTTCGGTTATCAAAACCTTCAATCAGTCCGTATATTATTTCAAAAACTTCTACACCTCGATTATGAACTACAAAGAATTTGTGCATAAGTATTCGATGTCGTGGGAAAACGGCTATTCAATTTTTTTATCGCTGATTAAGTTAGGTTTTTTATTTTTACTGCCTGCAGCGCTGCTGATCGCAGGAAGCGCAACCCTCGATCCGCACTTTTTTTACAGCTTTGTGTTTTACCTTGCCTTTGCCCCGGTTACCTACACCATGTTGGTGAAGATTATGTATGCAAATTCATTCAATCAACGGTCGAACGATGCGCTCAACCGTATTGAAGATATTTTGCACGCGCCGCTGACCAAGGAACCGGAAACGTCCATACTGCCTAAAAAATACGATATAGCATTTAACAACGTGGTATTTTCATATAAGACGGAAACCGGCAACAACAGCCGCACCGCGGTCAACGGTATCAGTTTGCACATTCCCGAACATTCGCTGACCGCACTGGTCGGTCCTTCAGGCGGCGGCAAAACAACCCTGGTCAATTTGCTCGGCCGCTTTTGGGAAGTTGATGCAGGAACTATCAACATCGGCGGCGTGGACATCCGCGATATAAAAACGCAAGACCTGCTGCACACTGTCGGCTTTGTGTTCCAAGAGAATAAGCTTTTTAAGGAAAGCATTTTAGAAAATATCCGCTACGGCAAAAAAGACGCAAGCCGCGAAGAAGTACTGGAAGCGCTCCGCAAAGCCGAGTGTATGGACATTATCGAAAAACTCCCTGCCGGTATTGACACGGTGTACGGCACCAAGGGCACATACGTCTCAGGCGGAGAAGCCCAGCGGCTTGCTATTGCCCGAGCCTTATTGCAAGACGCCCCTATCATCGTGCTGGATGAAGCAACCGCCTTTGCCGATGCCGAAAACGAATACAAAATCAAAAAGACCTTCGACATACTGCTCAAAGACAAAACCGTCATCATGATTGCACACCGCCTTTCCTCAGTCGTAAACGCAGATAAAATCTGTGTTATAGACGAAGGCAAAATCGCAGAAGAAGGAACACATAAGGAACTGCTTGCGCGGAAGGGTTTGTATGCAAGTATGTGGGACAATTTTCAAAAAGGCATCGAGTGGAAGGTGTAGGTGATGGGTAATGGGTAATGGGTAATTGGTAATGGGTAATTGGTAATGGGGAGAGCAGTTTCTTAATTACCTGATAGACATTACACATTGGTAATAAGCGTTAGGGATTGAAGGGGCAGCGCAGCTGTTCCGTAGGAATGGAGCGATAGCGGAACCCCGCAAAGCCCGACGGTTTAGTTTTGCTTGAGCAAAAGTAAACCGGAACGCCCAAAATAATATCACAGTACATAAAAGGAGACGGAAATGAGTTTAGGAGATAATTTTAGAAAACCGGCAGGGTTTATTGGTAAGTTGATTGTTGCGGGAATGAATTCAGGACATACACGCATGGCTGAGTGGGGCTTTTCGCATTTGGATGGAAAAGTTTTTGGCAGTGGGCTTGATATCGGATGCGGCGGCGGTGCAAATGTTAAACGATTGCTTGAGCACGGCTGCGAAGAGGTAACCGGTATTGATTATTCTGATGTCTGTGTTGCGCAATCGACAAAGTGCAATAAAGCGTATATAGAACGGGGGAGCTGCCGTATAGTGCAGGCAAGTGTTTCTGCTATGCCGTTTGAAAATGATTCGTTTGATATTGCGACGGCATTTGAAACAGTTTATTTTTGGCCGGAAATAGAAACAGCATTTAAAGAAGTGTTCCGCGTACTCAAAAAAGGGGCGCACTTTTTTATCTGCAACGAAGTAGACGGGCTGCACAAAGGTGATGAAAAATGGCCGAAAAGGATCAGCGGTATGAAAATCTATACGGGTGAACAGCTGAGTGCATTGCTGACTTCGGTGGGTTTTACCGGTATACAAACCGATTCTCTTTTTGCGAGAAAGTATCTGTGTGTGACGGCGCGAAAAGAGTAAATAATGACGAGTTTTTGTGTAAGCAAAAACTCGAAGCTCAAGAATGTAGACGGACATACATTTTTAATTCCGGATGTCTTATGGATTGAGACAAGTCAATCCAAAAAACAGAATACTCGGAAGTTGAAACTTCCTCAAAAATTATTTATGGAGATTCTTATGGAACAAACACAATTACAGTCAGGCGGGAAAAACCGCCTTGTGTTAAAAGACTTGGTTAATATCGCTATTTTCAGTGTTATTTATTTTGTAGGACTTTTTGTTATCGGTACACCGCTCGGGTTTTTAGTGGTAACTTATTTGGCTTTTCCTTTTACGGTAAGCGCCGTTTTAGGTATTGCGGTGATGTTTTTGCTTGCAAAGGTGCAAAAACCGTTCGGCTTGTTTATTTTTGCAGCCTTTCCCGGCGCTCTTATGACGCTTATGGGACACACACCGGTCGTTGCAATTCATTCGCTTATTGTTGCAGCTCTTGCAGAACTTGTGCGCAAGGCATTAGGCTATAAAACCGTAAAGGGGAGTATTGCAGGTTATGCAGTTATGTCTTTGTGGCTGTGCGGCGCCTTTTGGCAAATCTTTATTTTAAAAGAGCAATATCGTGCCCTGACCGAAAAGATGATGGGGGCCGCATACGCACAGCAGCTTGTCAGTCTTCCGATATGGATTATGCCCATTCTCTATGTTACCGCTTTTGCAGGTGGAATCCTCGGCGGGCTTTTAGGAAAAAAGGTTCTCAAAAAACATTTTGAAAAAGCTGGTTTGGTGTAAATAATGGAACAACAGGCAAGGCTCATTCTTGATCCGAGAACCAAATTTTTTCTTGTGTTGTGTATGGGGCTATCGATTGTAGCTATCGTTCCGATGTATGTTGAACTTATCAATATGCTGTTTTTTGCCGGTTTATTTGTTTTAAACGGACAGGCAAAAACGGCGGTAAAGCTGATGACTTTCTTTTTCGTGCTTGCGGCTCTTTCATATGTTCCGCAAGATACAGGGCCTTTTGCTGCCGTAGTATTGCCGGTGTCGTTTATGGTACGGCGTTTTATGCTGCCGATTGTTGCGGGAAAATATCTCATCGATTCTACGCCGGTCGGACTTTTGATGAGTGCGCTTGAAAAACTGAAAATGCCTGCAAGCATCGTCATTACCCTTTCGGTAATGTTCCGGTTTTTTCCGACGCTTGGCGAAGAATATCGGAACATCAAAAACGCGATGAAAATGCGCGGTATCGGTTTAAATGCGCTGAACGTTGTTTTGCACCCCTTGGTAACGCTCGAATACGTAATGGTGCCGCTTTTATCGTCGGCATCGCGCATCGGCGATGAACTTGCGGCGGCGGGGCACACCAAAGGCGTCGACGCGCCGGGTAAAAAAGTCCGTTACAAAACCGCCTGCTTTACGCTTGCCGATGTATTTGTGTCGCTGTACATTGCCACCGGCTTTTGTCTGATAATCGGCTCGCGGTTCGATACGTGGTAAACTATTTACGGGAGAGTAGTCGAGAAATGTCGAATAGGAACTTTTTATGAAACGCGAAACAATACCGGAACGCTGTGCATCGGCGGAACATCCGCTTACGGACAGTTCGCTTGTGAACAGTCTGCCCCCAAACACCTCATCCGCAGACAATCCGCTTGCAGCACAGATACAGCATGCCGTTTTTACCTATGTGGCGCAAAACGATGCGGCGGCACTCAATGACGTGTCCTTTCACGTGCGCAAGGGCGAATGTCTTTTGCTTACAGGTCTTTCAGGCTGCGGTAAGACGAGTATCTTGCGCTTGTTGAACGGTTTAATCCCGCGCTATTACGAAGGCGCTCTTTCAGGCAGCGTATTTATCGGGCAAGAGGATATTGCAAACCTGCCCATTTATGAAATATCGAAAAAAGCCGCGACGGTATTTCAAAATCCTAAATCGCAGTTTTTTAATTTGGACACTAGTTCCGAGATTCTCTTTTTTCTAGAAAACATGGGAGCGCCGATTGCAGCAATGCGTGACAGACTGAACTCGGTTGCATCCTTTTTGCATATCAAACACCTGCTTGACCGCAACATCTTTAATCTTTCAGGCGGCGAAAAACAAATGATTGCAATCGCTTCCGCCCTTGCCTCCGATACCGGCATCTTGTTGTTCGATGAGCCGACCTCCAATTTGGATGTGTTTTATATCGAAAAGATTGCACACGTTTTGCGTAACTTAAAGGCGGCCGGTAAAACAATTATCATCAGCGAGCACCGCTTGTATTTTCTTAAAGACATTGTAGACCGTGCGCTTATCATCAAAGACGGAAAAATTGCACATTCGCTTTCCGCTTCCGAGTTCAACAGTCTAACCGAGGAAAGACGCAAAGAACTTTTGCTGCGTCCGGTTACACTTGACTCTCGCGTCTTTGTGCGGGAGCCGGATACTGTCGGCAATGCCGACTGCACCGCTTCCGATAATGCCGAAACTGACGGCATCGATAAACCGGCTGCCGGTGTTTATGAGCGCATCGGTTTAGAAGGTAAAGCATCAGCACAGTCGGTACAGTCCCCGCAAACGCTGCGTATCGATAGGCTCACCTACCGCTTTCCGAAGGAAAAGAATCCTATCGTTATGGTTGAAAATCTTACACTTTCTTTTGGAAACATAACCGCCCTTGTCGGAAAAAGCGGACAGGGCAAAAGCACTTTTGCGCACTGTCTTGCAGGACTTACCAAACCGAAACGGGAAGCGGTTTTTATCGGTGGTAAAAAAGTGTCCGCAGCAAAGCGCCTTGAACTTTCCTACCTTGTGATGCAGGACGTCGGCTATCAGCTTTTTACCGAAAGCGTTGCTGACGAAATAGCGCTCGGAAAAAACAAACGCAACTGTACACTGGACACCGCCCGCATTCTGTCGGCTTTGAACCTTACGGAATTAAAGGAGCGTCATCCTCTCGGTCTTTCGGGCGGACAAAAGCAGCGCGTATCCATCGGCGCCGCCGTTGCCTCAGCTGCCGAGCTTCTCATCTTTGACGAGCCGACCAGCGGCATGGACTACTTCCACATGAAAGAAACCGCTTTGCTCATCAATGTGTGCCGAGCCGACAATCGGCTGATCCTCATCATCAGTCATGACTTTGAATTTTTAAGTCTCGTCGCCGACGAAATGCTTTTAATGGAACAAGGAAAGATTATTTTGCAAACTGCTTTTACGGCAGCACAAGCCGAAAAGACGGTTGAATATTTGCGGGGAGAATTGAATAATGGAGAATGAATAATTATAAGCGAACAGCGATAAGGATTTTAATTCCCGATGGATGCATTACTAATGGGTAATTCAATGCATCAGGCACTTCATCAAGCAATGTACATCCTTGTAACATTGCTTGATGGCAAATTTGCTTTGCAGCAAATTCGTTACTACTTAATACGTCCGCCATCCATGGCGGGTGTGAATATCCCCGCAGAAGAATAGAGGCTGTTCCATCGGAACTGACATGGATGGCAGTGGTTCCATGCGGGTTTCCAAAGGGGTATCCCCTTTGGTCGTCCCCTACAAAATATTTGGAGGAATTATGTTACAAAGATTTTTTGCGCTATCTGATGCAGGAACGCGGAATTTGCGTTTGTCGATTACACTCGGAGTTATTATCAACTTATTCATAATGGTTCCGCTGGGACTCTCGCTCTATGTGCTGCAATATTTTTTAGCGCGCATTATGCAGGAAGGCTTTAGTACACCGAATGTATGGGCGGTAACGGCAGCCGGTGTTGCGATGATTGCGGCGCTGTTTATCCTCGAAAAATTAAAGTACGGCAGGACGTATAACGGTGCGTATGAAGAAGCGGCAAATGTGCGTATTTCGCTCGCGGAATCGCTGAGGAAGCTCCCGCTGTCGTATTTCGGCAGACAGGATTTATCGTATTTGACGTCGACCCTTTTGAACGATGTTACGATAATCGAAGAGATACTTTCCAATGCCGTGCCGGAAATGTTCAGCGGGATGATTTCAATCTTAATTGCAGCCGGACTGTTGGCGTTCTTAGACTGGCGTATGACTATCGCACTTTTTATTTTTGCCTTTGCCGGATTTTTCATCATTGTCGGCTGCCGCAAGTTGTCGGAAAAAAAGATGAAGGGTGTGATTATACGGAAGGATGCGATATACAATTCATTGCAGCAGATGATAGACAATATCAAGGTGCTGAAAGCTTCCGATAAAAAGGCTGCGTATGTGCAGCAGCTCAAAGATGATATTACCGAAACAACGAGCGTTGCGCTCAAGTCCGAAGCGGCAATCGGAGCGCTTATTTTCGGTTGTTCGGCGCTTATCCGATTCGGCTTTCCGCTCGTCATCTCTTATGGCGCCTATTTGCTGTCGCAGGGACGTATTGAACTTTTGACGTACATCATCTTTTTGCTCGTTTCCTGCCGCATCTTCGATCCATTAACAACGGTGTTTATGCTGCTCGGCGAATTTTTCTTTATGCTGATTGCCGTTGAACGCAAACAGTCGATTGTCAATTATCCCAAGCAGACGGGAAGAGAAACATTCAATCCGCAAGGTTATGACATTTGCTATGACGATGTTTCGTTCTCGTATACAGAACCAAGCAATGGAAGTTCTGCAAGCAGTAGAGACAGCATGAAAGGCGCTGCCGGTAATTCAAATGATGCAGGCAGCGGCGCAAACGATGGCGCAGAAGACACGGTCAGCGGAATCAGCTTTACCGCCAAGCAGGGCGAAATTACAGCCCTCGTGGGACACTCCGGCTGCGGAAAGTCTACGATTGCGCGATTGGCTGCGCGCTTTTGGGATGCATCATCGGGCACGGTCAGTATCGGCGGTGTCGATGTTTCCACGGTGGAACCGGAAACCCTGCTCAGCGCATTTTCGATTGTATTCCAAGACGTGGTGCTCTTTAACGACACGGTGTACAACAATATTTTAATCGGCAATCGGAATGCCACAAGGGAGCAAGTGCTCGCTGCCGCAAAAGCCGCACAATGCGAGTCGTTTATCGAAAAACTGCCGCAGGGTTACGACACGGAAATCGGCGAAAACGGCTATACTCTCTCCGGTGGAGAACGTCAGCGGCTTTCCATCGCCCGCGCCCTCCTCAAAGACGCCCCGATTATCCTCTTGGATGAAGCAACCGCCGCCCTCGACCCCGAAAACGAAACGCTTATCCAGCATGCCATCAGCACGCTGATAAAGAACAAAACCGTTATCGTTATCGCGCACCGCCTGCGCACCGTAGAAAACGCCGACAAGATTATCGTACTCAACAAAGGCACCATTGCCGAAACCGGTACTCACGCTGAGCTGATGGAAAAAGACGGTATTTATCGGGATATGTATCGGCTTCAAAGAGAAAGCGATCAGTGGAGTGCATAAATTGCGAGCGAAACGGCTACTTGACTTTTTTTAGGTTATTTGGCATCATCTTCTGCATTCGCGGTGGGTGTAGTTCAGTGGTAGAGCGCCAGATTGTGGATCTGGTTGTCGTGGGTTCGAACCCCATCACCCACCCTTTTACGTTTATGTTCAATTATCGGACGTCGATTAAGAAGTCTGATTCTTTAGCAGGACGGAAAATGCGCCCGTAGCTCAGTTGGATAGAGCAACGGACTTCGAATCCGTAGGTCGCACGTTCGAGCCGTGTCGGGCGCATATTTTTTATCTTCTCTTCTTACTTTCGTAATGCGCTGCTTCCTCTTTCATTCGTCATCACTTTCAGACAAATCCTTTACATACAACAGTCCCATCTGCTCAAATCCATTCCGTTCAAGTTCTGCAATAAAATAAGACGGCGTGCAAAAGTCGGCAAATAACAGTACAGCGGCTAAGGGTTCGCTGTAGACACAGGCACGCTGTAAAAGCTCTTTACCGAGTCCAAGCCCCCGATACTCAGGCAATACCCGCAAGAATGGAATACAAAAACTTTCATTAAACGGGAAGTCAACGACGGAGCAAAGCCCGCACAACTCATTTTCATTGTATGCAGTGATATACACGGCATGATCCTGAGCGGTACCGTGCTTCTGTCCGGCTGCGGCGCACACCTCCGTATTTAAAAATGATGCGTACCCAAGTAGTCTCCCTGCTTCAAATGCCGCCTTTTCATCAAAGGATATTATCTTATCTCTGTCGTCGGATGGTGCTTCCGTTTTACGGATAAAATTCCGCAAAAGTTCAGCATTCAACGCATCTCGTTTTTGAATCTGAAACGTAAAGTCTTCCTGCAAAAGCTGCGTGTCCGTTTTTTCCTCAAAGCGCACTTTTTCAAGCCCCCAGATCATCCTCAGCTCATTGTACCATTCGTACACGGCAGCCTTCATCTGCTGCTCCTTAAATTGGTACCATTCACGTTCAACGGCAGGAACGGTTTTCAGCACTTCTTTATACCGGCGGAACACGCCTTTCCGCTGTCCGAGGGCATTCAGCAGCGCCTCTCTCAGCAAGGGATTATGTACTCGCGCGGTAAACTGTTCCATTACGCGGAACCCTTGAGCGGAAGTCCATTCAGGGAGATCGTAATAGCGTTCGTCGCCGATAACCGTTTCATAATCATTGTCCAGCGCATCTTCATCAACGCAGATACCTTCAAGCGCATCGAAAAACAGCATTTCGGTCTGATTTTCCATCGAAAAGAGAATATCATCGATCATTTCGGGTGATAAAATAAATGTCATACCATTTGATTATATCACAAAATAAGTGTAATATGGGATAAATTATCTAAGGAAACCCTCTAAAAACTCAAGTTTTTAGAGGTTCCCTCTAAAAGATGGGAGGTCGTGTATGAGCGATATTGTGTATATTGAAGGGCGTGAGATTCTCGATTCCCGCGGAAATCCTACCGTTGAAGTTGATGTTGCGTTGAGCGACGGCAGCTTCGGCCGCGCCTGTGTCCCGTCGGGAGCATCTACCGGTGAATTTGAAGCATTGGAAATGCGCGACGGTGATGCGAAACGCTATGGCGGCAAGGGTGTGTTAAAGGCTGTCGATAATGTGAACACCGTTATCGCAGAAGAGCTTGAAGGGATGGATGCCTTGGAACAGGCAGAAATCGATCAGACTATGCTTAATCTGGATGGAACAGCGAATAAGTCAAAACTCGGCGCCAATGCGATGCTCGGCGTTTCGATGGCGGTTGCACGCGCTGCCGCCGACTATGTAGGTTTACCGCTGTACCGCTATTTGGGTGGTGCACATACGCTGCAAATGCCCGTGCCGATGGCGAACATCATCAACGGCGGCAAGCATTCCGACAATAAAATCGACTTTCAGGAATACATGGTGATGCCTATCGGCGCCGAGTCCATTCACGAAGCGGTGCGCATGACGGCCGAAGTATTCCATGCGTTGAAAGGTCTTTTGAAGGCGGACGGTAAGGCAACTTCCGTCGGCGATGAAGGCGGTTTTGCTCCGGATATCGATAACGAAGCGGCCTTGGAATATATTATGAAAGCAATCGATAAAGCAGGCTACAAGCCGCGCACCGATATTGCCATCGCGCTTGACTGTGCCTCTTCCGAACTGTTCGATGAAGGCGGACGCAAGGGGTACAAGTTTTGGAAGTCCAATCCCGATAAGCTGTTCACTGCGGATGAAATGATCGAAATTTACAAAAAGTGGATTAACACCTATCCGATCGTTTCTATCGAAGACCCGCTCGATCAAAATGATTGGGAAGGTTATGCCCGCCTGACCAAAGAACTCGGCAGCAAAATTCAGATTGTCGGCGACGACTTCTTTGTTACCAACACCGAACGGCTGCAGCGCGGCATTAAAGAAAAGGCCTGTAACTCCATTCTGATTAAGCTCAATCAGATCGGCACGGTTACCGAAACCATCGATGCGGTACGCATGGCGCAAAACGCGGGCTATACCGCCGTCATCTCTCACCGCTCAGGTGAAACCGAGGATGCGTTTATCGCCGACCTTGCCGTCGCACTGGAAGCAGGACAGATCAAGACCGGTTCGATGAGCCGCAGCGACCGTATTGCAAAGTACAACCAGCTGATCCGTATCGAAGAAGAACTCGGCTGTCAAGCACGCTATGCCGGCGCCGCAACCTTCGCGCGCTTCGGATTTTAATCGGGGCTGTCCAAAAACTTCAGTTTTTGGACAGTTTCCTTAGATTTAGATGCG
>CAUVKE010000008.1:0-11780 GCA_963552415.1 uncultured Treponema sp. | reverse complement strand
TGCCGTCTGGATGCTGTCCAAAAAGATAAGAAACGACAAAATTTTATCATAAGCGGTTTTTTCCGCGGGGCTGAGCTTGCGGTAATCCTGTACATCGGTATTCATATTGATTTCTTCCGGTATCCAGAAATTGTTCATCGCCTGCCGGTACCACTCGCTTGCCCATGTATACTTCATATTGTTAAAATCGTTCAGGTTGGTAGTATTGCCGCCTATCATCTTCCGTAAATGGACTTCGGTATCCCCCATTTCGTTAAAAAGCTTTTTACGGGCAAGCACCGTTTTATTGTCTATCATGATAATCTCCTATTTCCAACAGGTAATTGCTGAACACGTTGATAACCGTTGTGTTTTCATAAACAGTTACCCGCGGCGCTTGAAGGTCGTAAAGATGAATATGCCCGTGTAAAAAGTAGCGGGGCTTAAACTTCTTTATGAACCACAAAAAGCATTTAAACCCTACATGGCACGGGTCAGGACGGTCATGAATGCCGAAAGGCGCCGCGTGAGCGACAAACACATCTAAATATCGCCCGTAACGCAGCTTGTTGTAAATGAGGCGCGGAGCCAATGCAAGCAACTGCATCTTCATTTGATGTTCGGTGTATTGCCCGATATCGCTATTGTACCGGATACTTCCCGAAACCCCTGCAAACAACAAGCCGCCTTCCCGGAGGGTGGTAAATCCGAGATACGTCGAGCCGTATCCTTCAGTCTTATCTTCTACAATGGATTGCAGCGTTGCATTCGCTCTGAATTTTTTGTGATAATACGGCAGTGCGTTAAGATTATGATTCCCAAACACAAAAAAAAGCGGTTTATTTAACGATGAAACGATAAATTCCAAATACTCCATCGGTAAATCTCCGGCCGAAATCACCAGATCAACATCTTGGTATCGCTCTTTAATATTGACACTGTAAATGAGCGGATCGATTTGGTCGGAAACGCAAAGTATCTTCATGCTATAGGCCTTTTATCGTTTTAAGCATTGACTCCAATTTATCTTTATTAATTAATTCAAACGGCCGATTCTCTGCAAAACTTAATGCAGTTCGCGAAAATCCGCTTGAAGTGATAACGACGATCCGAACCAACCCCTGAGTCTTCATTTGTTCATGCAATGACCGTAAAAAAGAATCGCCGATGATATCACTATCCCGCGAATAGATAAAGAGTTTGGGCTGCTTCCGTACATTCATCCATTTTTCGGAATTATTTTCGAGTGCAATGATGGCGCAGCCCTGTTTAATCTCTTTTTGGGATTGCACGGACAGTGAAAAAGCTTGTTCCGTAACCGCTTTGCAGAGTTTGAGAAACGCTTCTGCACCGACGGTAAGATATTCTTTCATGTAATCATTTGAACGGAGATCTCGATACTGGTTCAGTTTGTCCGCAACATCTTTATAGTTCGGCGTTACGGTATGGATTGCCTCCCATTGTTCGATAGCCCGATCAAGGTCTCTCATTTTTTCGTAACATGTTGCAGCCGCATAGCGGAGCCGTAATGTATCGGGACTTGAATTTTTTGCAGTTGTAAGTTTAAGCGCGCGGTCAAACTCAAAAGCCGCTTTTTCAAGGCTGTTTGCATCAAGATAACATAGGCCGCGTTCGGTAAAGCACTTTTGCCGAAGATCCGCATTGCGGGCAGCCTTTTCAAATGAAGCCAGCGCTTGTGCATATTCTTTTAATTCACGGAGCAGCCGCCCTTGATAGTACAGCGCTGTCGTATTATCCGGTTCCAGTTTCAGTGCGATAGCGATTTCTTGTTTTGCCTCGCTCATCATCTTACTGCGAAATAAAAGCAGTCCGAGCGCTGCATGGGCGGCAGCATGTTTAGAATTAAGATTAATCGCCTGCCGATAATGAAAGATAGCTTGTTCCGTTTTATTGAGCTGCTCAAAAAGTTGGCCGATCGCATAATAGTATTCCGCATTTTGAGGATCAAGCTTTATCAGCAACGCATATTCGGCAAGGGCTTCGGTATGTTGTTGAAAGCGTTCATACAGCTGCGCCGTTAAATTTCGGAATTCTTTTTCTTGGGCTTTCGATTCAAAGGTCGCCTTACTGATGGATTTAAATTCCATTAACGCAAGCTCGGCACGGCCGTCAGCCAAATAAGCCTTTCCAAGAAGATAATGGGCTTTTGTATCACGCGGGTTTTTTGCTATAATAGCTTTTGCCCGTTTAATTGCTGTTGCGTACTTGCCTGCATTGATATATTTTTCTATCGAGGCTGCCTTTTTCGGTGAAATAATCGAACGTATCAGTAAAAAAGCTAGTAATAGGATAAAAAATGCAAGGACACTAATGAAACTAATAAGGTACAAAGACATAATTTTATGGTATAATTTTTGAGAGGTAATGTCAATGAAGCGTATTTATCGTATATTATCAGTTCGGCAATTAATTCCGATTATTATGTATCTGCTAACAGTCGTTACATCCGGCTTTACGGAAGATGCTTTAACGCAAGGAAAGAAATTTCTGCTGAATAATCAGCCGGATAAAGCAATGCCGCTTTTCTATCAGGCGGCGTCCGAAGGGAAGAACGACCCTAAAATCAATCTGTATTTGGGGGTGTGCTATATCAGTCTTGGTAAATATACGGAGGCCGAACAGCAGCTGTTGGCCGGCAAAAGTAAAGATCCGGCGGGAGCGTATCTTTACTCATATAATCTGGGGAATGTCTATTTTTTACAAAGCCGATTTACAGAGGCAGAAGAGGCTTATACTACGGCATTGGCAGCACGCCGCGCATACCCGCCGGCAGTATTGAATAGAGCGAATACCTATATTAAATTGGAACAATATCCGCAAGCATTGGAGGATTATAAGTTTTATCTAAATCTCGCCCCCGCTACTTCCCAAAGACAGGCGATTCAGCGTATGGTATCCCTTTTAGAATCGGAACAGCGTGAAGCGGAAATGATTCGAATGCACGAAGAAGCGCAGAAGCTTGCGGAAGAAGCGGAACGGAAGGCCGCGGAAGATCGGTATAAAAAGCTGCAAGATGAAATAAATGCGAATTTACAATCGGTAGATAATGCTTCTTCCCTTTCCGCCGGTTCGGATGAAACACTTGACTATTCGGAGGACTATAATCTTGAATGATTTACACAAATATTTAATCGGAACGGCAGCGGGTGTTGTACTCTGTCTTTTAATTTGGGGCGGCTATTCGCTTATTTTCAGTGAAAAAGAAACGACTACTACATCGATTTCGCGGATGGAACCGGATAGCGGCGTTCTCGGAACTGAGTCGGGACGGTCGTCCGATATTTTAGGAAATGACGGTTCTTTTGTGTCCGAACATGATAGCGGCGAGCTTACCGTGGAACAACAAGAACGGCTTTTAGCTGCGCAAGCCGCGAATGAAAGCCTTGCAAAACAATACGGTGGGCAAGATGGAAGCAACGACGGAACAGGCAATACCTATCCGGGAGTGTTTGGTGATGATGCGCTTGCGCTTAACCGCGGAATACAGGAGCAGGAAACGGAGCGGGTTGCCGGAAATCAAAAACTTGAAGAAGAACGCAATAAAGTACGCGGCTATATTGTGCAAGGGAAAAGTGCCGCTCAAAAAAATCAGCTGGGCAATGCGCTTACCGCTTTTGAATATGCTGATAAAGCGATGCCCGATGACAAAGATTTTGAAGCCGCATCATATTACGATATAGCCTCTTCACTCTTTTTATTATCGAAAACAGCGCCTGATCCACAGACTGCCCAAACGGCACGGGATGAGGCTGAGCGGTATATAAAAAAATCGCTTGCAGCCCGCAATAACGCGGATACCCGCGAACTTTATAGCAATATTATAGCGGAACATCAAAAGGCTGCCGAAACAAAACGTCAGCAGGAGCTATTGGCTCAACAGCAAGCGGAAGAACGAGCACGCAAAGAAGATCAAATCGAACAGCAGCGAAGACAGGTAATTGAGCTTATCGGACAAGGGAAGAATGCCGTAAACAAGCGGCAGTTGAATGGAGCTATATCCGCCTTCGATAAAGCAGCAGCCGTGATGCCGGACAATAAACAGTTTGCAAGCGATTCATACATGGAAATGGCTGATGCAATGCTCAATCTTGCACAGTACCTATCAAATCCGAGTGATGTATGGACATCACTGGATAAAGCTGAAAACTACATTAAAGCAGCGCTTGCGGCACAGAATACCTCCCATGCGCGCAACCTCTATGCCAAAATACTGGATGCGCGGAAAGAGCAAGAACGGCTTGCGCAGGCAAAGGCCGACGCGCAGCGCAAACAGCAAGAACAGGCTGCCAAAGCTGCCGCTCAGAAAAAAGCCGAAGAACAACGTAAAGAGCAAGAGCGGCTTGCGCAGGCAAAGGCCGACGCGCAGCGCAAACAGCAAGAACAGGCTGCCAAAGCTGCCGCTCAGAAAAAAGCCGAAGAGCAGCGCAAAGAGCAAGAGCGGCTTGCGCAGGCAAGAGCCGAAGTAGAAAACCTAATAGCGCAAGGAACAGCCGCAGCAGTACAGCGTAAACAGCTGAGTAATGCAACGCTTGCTTTTGACAAGGCAAGCCGCCTTATGCCAAAAGATAATGATTTTGCAGAAAAATCTTACCGCAAAATGGCTGACGCAATGTTTGGCTTGGCGGAAAATTCGATGGATAAGCAGACAAAAACAAATGCATTGAAGAAAGCCGATGAGTATATCAAAAAGGCACTTGCAGCAAAAAACACTGCTGACTCGCAAGCCTTGGCTGCAAAAATTGCCGATGCGCAATCGGCGCTGCAATCGCAAACAAGCCCCTCTGCAAAACCACAGACCACACAGCAAACAAACGCGGCAGCCTCGCGGCGAACGCAACCCGCTGTGCCGCAAAAAAACAATGCAGCGGCAAATAAGACACCCCAAGCTAATGCGGCAAAGGCAAATACGCAGCCAACCACTCAAACCCGTGCAACTGCCGAAGCTGCGGCCGCAAAAAAAGCTCAAGCGGAGTTACCGGCTAAAAAAAGCGAAGTAGCTGCGCTTGTACAACAAGGAAAAAAAGCCGCTGCAAACGGTAAATTTGGGGAAGCGCAAAGCGCGTTCAACAAAGCGGCGGGGCAAATGCCCTCCGGCGATGCTGTCTTCGCAGCCGAGCAGTACCGCGAAATGGCGGATGCCATGCAGTCGCTTTCAAAGACCTCGCCGGCCAATAAAACTCAAGCGTTGAACGAAGCATCCGATTATATTAAGAAATCGATAGCAGCTAAAAATGATGACGCGAGGGCTCATTATGTATATGCGCAAATTGCAGATGCTCAAAACAATACTGCGCTTGCAATACAGGAATTGGAGGCTGCCCGCCGGTTCGATCCGCAAAATGCTCAATATAATTATGAGTTGGGTAGAAAGTATTTTGCACAGAAAAAATACCCGCAAGCGCGCACCGCGTTTGAACAAGCTGTAAAATCTAATCCGCAATTTGAAGCGGCTTTTTTCAATCTCGGTATGACGCATAAGATTATGAACGCAAATGATGCCGCTCTTACGGCTTTTTCAAAAGCGGCTGCGGTAAAGCCGGATTACGTTCGGGCATGGATTGAAATAGCCCGTATGCAGGATAAAAAGCGCAATTACGGCGAGGCGATTAACAACTACCGGAAAGCATTGTCGTTGGAACCGTCAAATACTTCCGCCTTAAAAGAGATGGCGCAAGTATATTCAAAACAAAAGGATGCACAACAAGCGGAGCGCTATTTTAAAGAAGCGTTAACGCTTGGGGATGCCGATCCGGTAACGTATTATAACCTTGCCGCAGTACAACTTGAACTCGGCAAGGCGGCAGAAGCGTTGCAAAATGCCCAAAAAGCATTAGCCATTAACGATAAAGACGCCCGCTTTTTATACACGTATGGATTAGCGCTCGAAAAAAACAACCGGTTGCGCGAAGCCGAGGATTACTACACCCGATCCGTTACAGCTGACGGGAACTATAGCAAGCCTCGTATCAACCTTGGCCGGATTCTGCTTGAAGCAGGACAGTTCGACAGTGCGGAACAGCATTTGCTTGCGGCATACAAGGCAGAAACTTCGAACTTTGAAGTGAATATGAACTTAGGAAAGCTCTACGGGCTAAAAAATCAGTACGGTAAAGCGATCGATTATTATACAAATGCGATAAAGACTATGCCGAAAGATATCAACGCCCGTCAAAATCTTGCAGCGGTTTACTTATCAGCCGGATTAAAAGAAAATGCGCGCGACACTTATCAGGCTATCATTAAAATAAATCCGCAAGCATGGGATAGTTACTATGAACTTGGAAAAGTGTATATTAGTCTGGATAACAAAACAGAGGCAAAGGCGATTTTTGAGCAGTTGCTTAAACAAAAACCAAACTATCGCAATGCAGCCGAAGTTAAAAAGTTATTGGCTAATCTTTAAAAAATAGTAAGGCGAGGATAACGATTATGGCATCAGGAGAAAAGAAACGGTTATTAAATCTTCCGATTAAGTTGGTTTTAACGCAGGAAGGTTCAACTTTCTTTATTAATCAAAATAAGAAGCTGTTGCGGTTTACCTTGGCAGGAAATGTTGAAGAGTATGGAATTTCTCTGGATTCCTTTGTACCCGATAATATTCAACGCCTCATCCTCGCAAACTATATTTCAAAGATTGAAATTTCACAGTCTGAACTGGTTTCTTTACGCCAAGAAATTATGGACCTGTCAAAATTGATTGTATTTTCGCTATTATACCGTCAATACGATATGTTCTTATTTAAGCAGATTTTAGCATCGTCGGTGATAAAGAAATGGAATAGATTGAATCCTGCAAATATTATCGATGAAAAAACACAGATTAATCAGAAATATTTATCGGCGATTTTGAAGAAAAATGAGGATATCATTTACAACACAAAAAAAGAAATCCTTGAACCGCTATCTGCCTTTATCAGTAAAGAAGACCTTTCTCCTACAGATAAGAATATGAAACTCTTTATAAGTGAGAAATTCCTCAATAATCTCCGGCCGTTTATTTGGTTTATCATTACCAAGTTTAAATCCGCCCCGAATTTTGACCTTATCATACGGACAATCCGTACCAGTTTGAATGAATATATCGATAAAACCAAAATAGCCGAATATATTTCGCTGGTTCTGATGGAGCTGATTCTAAGCGCAGAAAACATGAATATGCGAAGCGAGGCAAAGCAGCTATTTCCTAAAATCAAAGATCCTCAAGATGCACTTTTTGATCCGAAATTTCGTCAATTACTTATTGCCGAACTAAAACGGAAAGAAGAAAAAGTCTTTGTTTCATGGAAAATCGGAGGCGGGAGTACCTCTTCAATCGGGACACAGGGAAAAATGCAAATTTCAGTGTACAACAAAGCAAAAGCGAGTTCGTCGGAAGCAATAAAAGCAAGTATAAACGACATGAAAAAAGCAGATATTAATAAAAATTCGCTCATCGATTTTTACCGTGCGCTACCGGAAGGTTCGGATATTTGCAGTCTTGGAATGTACTATATTTCGTATTTAATCGAGCAATGCGAAAGTAGAAATGTACACTTTGAATCCAGTGCAAATAAAGCCGCTTCCGATCTAACGGTTGTTAATCTTTCCTTTATGTTCTAAACCGATGAAGCACTGTTCTTTTCCGTGCCTGTTATTAGTTGTTTTATTGTCAGCGGCTTGTTCATTTAATACACCATCCGTTACGCTTGTAAAAAAACAGCGGATATACAGCTATAATCAACAAGGCGCTATAACGGAACGGTTGGCTGCTTTTGTTCTGCTTGAAGATGAAGATGGACGGAATGACTATAAAGAATTAACCTTACGCGAAGATGCTACCGGTCTTGAATGGTCTTGCCATCGAGAAAATACCGTTTTTTTACAAGAAGCAGGATATTCCAAGAATGTACAATGGGTAGGTTCAAATAAGTTCAAGTATCCCCGCCGTTTTTTTCCTGCAGGGCAATATACGCTTACCGCTTCCGATTTGGGGGGGAACAAAACGGATACAACCTTTTCGCTGCAAGAGTCACCGCAGACGGGTACTCTTTTACCGTTTGAATTTATGCTGGAAAATGAGCAATGGTTACTGCACATTACCGATGGTAGCGTGTGTTCACATTTTTCATTGATTATGCTGAGTGCTGATTTACAACCGCTTACCGTGTATCAACTGCAAACGAACGGTACCGACCGGCAAAACGGATCATTTGAAAATAGGCCTGCGGATGCGCGATATATCCAGTGTTTCGGGGAAAACGCCGATCAATCGATCGGTTTCCTCAGTGCCCCGCTCCCGCTGCCGTAATTATTCGTGCGTAGACAATATGTTGATATTCTAATTATTTACCTTGTTTTTTTCATACGATTATAGTACACTCGCCCGCATGAAAACCGATATCCAAATAGCGCGCGAGACGCCGCTTAAACCGATACAAGAAATTGCAGCGGGACTTCAAATAGATCCTTCTTCCGTAATTCCGTACGGATTTTATACGGCGAAGATTCCGTATACATCTATTATGCCTTCTAAGGTAAAAGAACATAAACTTATCCTCGTTACCTCCATGACGCCGACAAAAGCGGGGATCGGCAAGACAACGGTTTCAATCGGATTGGCGCTCGGCTTGCAGAAAATCGGGAAAAATGCGGTTTTGGCACTGCGCGAGCCTTCGCTCGGCCCCTGCTTTGGGATGAAAGGCGGGGCTGCAGGCGGCGGTTATGCACAAGTGCTTCCGATGGAAGAAATCAATTTGCATTTTACCGGCGACTTCCACGCCATTACCTCCGCACACAATATGATCAGCGCGCTGCTGGATAACTATGTGTTTAGAACGCAGAATACACCGCAGGGCTTAAAAAAAGTAGTTTGGAAACGGGCGCTCGATGTTAATGACCGTGCGCTTCGTTCAATTGTTACCGGTCTCGGTGAAGGGAACGGCGTTCCTGCCGAATCGGGGTTTGACATAACCGCCGCTTCGGAGATTATGGCGATTTTATGCCTCGCTTCCGACATTGACGACCTGCGCCGCCGCATAGAAAAGATTATCCTCGGTTACCGGCCGGACAACACGCCGTTCACGGTTAAAGACCTCGGCGTCGCCGGAGCAATTACCGTTCTGCTTAAAAATGCGATTAATCCGAATTTGGTACAAACCACCGAAAACACCCCCGCCTTTGTACACGGCGGACCGTTTGCAAATATCGCGCATGGCTGCAATTCCATTATTGCGACCAAAACGGCGCTTACCTACGGCGACTATGTTATTACCGAAGCGGGATTCGGAGCCGATTTAGGCGCCGAAAAATTCTTTGATATTAAATGCCGCAAGGCGGGGCTTACCCCTGCCTTAACCGTGCTTGTCGTTACAACCGGCGGGCTTAAGCTGCACGGCGGCGTTCCGGAAGCGGAGTTGTCCAAGCCCAATAAGGATGCGCTTACCCACGGATTTAAGAATATGGATAAGCATATTGAAAATATGCGTACATTCGGGCAGACGGTATTGGTGGCGTTGAATAAATACGGCTATGATACAGATGAAGAAATCGAGTGTCTCCGCACCTACTGCCGGAACAGCGGTGTACCGTTTGCGGTAAACAGCGCCTTTTCCGACGGGGGGGCAGGCGCAATCGATTTTGCTCGCACCGTTTCAGGATTGATTGAAGCAGAACCCTCAAAGCCGCTTACGTTTACCTATCAGGATAGCGATAACATCAAAACAAAAATTGAGAAAATATGCAAACAGGTGTACGGAGCAAAATCCGTTACCTATCATACCGATGCGGAAAAAATGCTAAAGCGGATAAGCTCATGGGGCGTCGATTCCTATCCGGTATGTATCGCAAAAACGCAGTATTCCTTTTCCGATGATCCTAAAAAACTCGGCGTTCCGGCTCAGTTTGATATGACTGTCCGCGAAATTATCGTAAACAACGGCGCCGAAATGATTGTTGCGGTTATGGGCGACATGATGCGGATGCCGGGACTGCCGAAAGAACCGCAGGCGCTTCGCATAGACCTTGTAAACGGTTATATCGACGGATTAGCGTAAATTAATATATTAGGGCACCTCTAAAAAACTGAGGTTTTTAGAGGTGCCCATTAGGAGACCCGCTATGAAGAAAGACCTTCGGGATTGCATCATTGTCGGCTTTGCACTTTTTGCAATGTTTTTCGGCGCCGGAAATCTTATCTTTCCGCCGCTGCTTGGGTTTATGACCGGCAGCAAATGGTTTATTACGTTTATTGCATTCTCTATTACCGGTATTTGTATTCCGATTTTGGGTATTTTTGCAATGGGAAAAGCAGGCGGCGATGTACAGCACTTTGCCGGTAAGGTTCATCCTGTTTTTGCCGATGTGTTCGGTACCGTTATTATGCTGGGTATCGGCCCGCTGTTAGCGCTGCCGCGGACTGCCGCAACCACGTATGAAATCGGCGTACTTCCGTTTAGCGCATCGATAAGTCCCATTGTCAGTTCTATTATATTCTTTACCATTGTGTTGATCTTTTCTATTAAACCGTCAAAGGTTATCGATACCATCGGTAAATATTTAACGCCGGTGCTTATCATCGTGCTTGCCGCTATCGTGATCCGTGCTTTTATCACTCCGCTCGGACCGTTTGAGAATCCTGCTCCGCAGAACTTCTTCTTAAAAGGTTTTTTGGAAGGGTACCAGACGATGGATGCGCTGGCCGCTATGTTGTTTGCGACAATTATCATCAATAATATCAAGGAGCGCGGATATTCCGACCGGAAATCGCTGTTAAAGATTAATCTTTCGGCCGGATTAATCGCTGCGGCTGGGCTATTGCTGGTGTACGGCGGGTTGCTCCATGCAGGGGCTTCGGCTTCTTTGGTGTTCCCCAAAAATGTCAGCCGCACTGCGCTTCTTATCAATATCTGTGCGAGTTTATGGGGTAATGTCGGAACGGCTATTCTGTCTCTTTCGATTGCGTTTGCCTGTATTACGACTGCAATTGGTTTAACGGCAACCGCTGGGCATTTCTTTAAGAAATTGTTCAATAATAAGGTCTCTTATGAAGCGATTGTCATTGTCGTGTCGGTATTCAGCTGCTGGTTGGCTAACTACGGGGTCGAAAATATCATCCGGTATTCAGTGCCGCTTCTGGAAGCGCTCTATCCCGTGTGCATTCTTTTAACGATTATGAACCTTTTGGATGACTATATTCCCAACCGATACTACTACGTCGGCGGGGCTGCCGGTACGCTTTTAGTGAGCTGCTTGCAGGCCTTTGCCTCGACCGAAGGTATTGTCAACGATTTTCTTGGACTCTTCGGCGCACAGCCTGTGTCATTCGGCGGCTTGGCTGCGCTGCTGCAAAAACTCCCTCTTTCAAGTATCGGTGTCGCGTGGCTTATTCCGGCAATTATTGGCGCACTCTTATTCGGATTGCTCGGCGGAAAAGGTAAGGCAGCAAAACAGACCGCATAAAACCCGTAAAAAAATTGAGCAGTGTCCTGATAAAGTTTTATATAATCAAAAAACGCTGTGAACGATAGGGCACGGGGATGTCCCGAAAGTAACCAACTTTTGGGATATCCCCGGTTTTCCCTTAGATTTCTTTTGCAAACCTTTTCTTTAGCAGAGTTTGAGAGCTGCTCAATCCGATTTTTTTGTGTATAATAGCCATTGTTGATCTTTCATCGTTGATAGAAACCAGATCATAGGCATCTCTAAAAAGTCGGTTAGATTTTTAGGGGTTTCACATATTTCAAGAGGTTGTAATGCGCATCATATCCGGCTGTTCCACTATAGAAGACTGTATCCGCCGCTAC
>CAUVKE010000007.1:0-11832 GCA_963552415.1 uncultured Treponema sp. | reverse complement strand
TGTTTGCATAATAATCACATAACACCCGCTTCAACGCTGACATTTGTTTTGTCACGAAAGTTGCGAGAGACGGTTGCCTACGACTCTGCGGTAGAATTTATAGAAAAAACATCCTTACCTGTCGATTTTCTTAGCCATTTTGCCATTCGTGCTTTATATAAAGATATGGAGGTGTGAATGACACAAAAACCTTTTGAAGAATTAACGATTGCAGACGATATCGCTAAGCAATGTACGTCCTGTAATAGGGTTTTGGAGGGGTGGTGATAAAATAATTCTTAATTATAAATTATGAGGCACTGCTCAGAGGCTCTGCATCGGGATTTATTTTTACGGTGTAAAACGGACCCGCTGCCAAAAGCTGTTATATAGCTCTAAGTTTACCCCAAGGTCTTTTTTTAGGATGCAATCTTTAAGGTCGTCAAGCGTATAGTGCGGTCGTTTCTTTTGATAGTACCCCGCCTCCGTGTGGATGGAAGACGGAAATCCGAATGTATCTAAAAATTCTGCATAGACTGTAGGTTCAAGCATAAAGTTGATAAAGGCATGTGCAAGTTCCGGATGCGGAGCTCCTTTGGGAATACAGAAGCTGTCGATATATAAACCTGAATGGACACCTTGCGGAATAAAGAAATCAACATATTGAGCTTGCTCGTCTTGTAATTCCGAAAATATCGACTCCGCGTATCCTTGTACCGCTAAAAAATCTCCTGATGCAAAAGATTTTGCAAACCCGTCTGCATCAAACTTTACGAGATTGGGCTTCCAGTTATTTTGGATTAATTGATAGGCCTGTTCCAACTCGTCCGGATTGGTACTATTCGGCTCATAGCCTAAGACGCCCAATGCAGCGCCCAGCACCTCCCTCATATCATCCATCATCGTCATTCTGTTTTTTAAATCTGCCCGTTCAAAGATATTCCAGCTACGCTCATAGTCCGGTACTTCCTTGGTGTTTACCGCGATTCCGGCAGCGCCCATATAATACGGCACCGAAAATTGCATTTGATGGTCGTAGTCGATTCGGCTAAGTACTTCGGGGCGCAGATAACGAACGTTCGGAATTTCGGAGATATCGATAGGGTCAAGCATATTCAGTTTGATCATGATGGAAACATAGTCCGCCGAAGGAACAACCAAGTCGTAGCCTTTTGAACCGGCCATGAGTTTGGCGAACATATCTTCATTGGAGGCAAAATCATCGTAGACAACTTTGACATCATATTTTTTTTCAAAAGCTTGGATAACGGAATCGGGCGTATAGTATGTCCAATTATACAGATAGAGAACCGCTTCTTGCTTATTGCTGCAAGCAGTAAATGCGATAAGAGTATAAAGCGTTAAGTTGATACATAAAAAAATAGAGCTTGTTCTTTTTAAACGATGATTCATAGCCTGCCTCACGAAGGGATCGCATTGTATACAAAATATACAAGAAATAACCGATACATGGCAAGCTGAAAGTTAAATATATAAAGATAAAATATCCCATATATAAAGCCCTGATTTGACCTTTACTTGGCCTGTTAAAAATCAACTAAAAGCAATGATTTGATAAGTCTATATATAGCAAGGAGGTATCTATGGGCGCTGACGGGATCGAACCGCCGACATTTTGGGTGTAAACCAAACGCTCGTACCAGCTGAGCTAAGCGCCCTAATAACAGAGAAGACTATATATAAACCTGATAAAAATGTCAAGTCCCGGCGCGATAACGTATTATGCCCTTTTTTGATATCCCCGCAGAATCATTGAGGCTGTTTGATGCGGTTGCTGAAATATTGCTTATTTACGTGTGCGACGCCGTACGATATTAACCAAAAGATTCCACAGCGGGATTAAATAAAGAAAAAAGGCCGCTAAAAGCGCTGATGCAGGAGCCCCGATTGAAGTCAACGGAACGCTTACCGCTATCGACCACGGCATCAGCGGTGCGACGACAACAGCGGTATCCTCCAAGTAAGAAGCAAATACGTTATTATCATCAATAATACCGTCGCAGACTTGATGCGCTAACATAATCGCCAATGTTTGATTGCATGCAATCGCCGAAACAAAGACAGATGCGGTAAGAACACTGCCGAATGCGGTAATCCGGTTTGTGAGCCGCCGCATAATTTGCTGCATTCCCTCAAAAAAATGAGTTCCCTTAAACATTCCCGAATAGCAGGACGAAATACAAACAATTGCAGATACCCGTATCATCGAAATAATACCGCCGCCGGCCATAAGTTTTGCCAGTTCCGTATCCTGAGGATGAAAGCCGAAAAAGACTATTTTTATCAGCTCTGCCGCATGAATATGCTGAAAAAATCCGGCGCAAACCAGACCGGCAAGGCAGCTTATTGCCATTGTTATTTTTACGTCGACTTTGAACAATGAAAGAAGAATGATGATAACGGCAGGAATAATCGTAAAAAGCGAAAGGTTGTAATAATCGACAAAGATACGAAAAGTCATACCGTTTCCTACCCCGGAATTGATAATAATGCCAATAATGCCATACAAAACAGCCGTTACAATAAAGGGAATAAATGCGGTTTTTACCATCGTTTTGATATTATCAAAGACATTTGTATGTGTTAATTCGCTGATGAGATGCGCTCCCGACGACATCGGCGAGCAGCGGTCTCCGAAAAATATCCCCGAAATAACGGCGCCCCCTGCGTATATAACGGGAATATTCATACTGTTTGCCAGTGTCATAGAGATAACACCGATGGTGGCAGCGCTTCCGAAGGCAGTACCCATCAAAAACGATACAAAGCAGCATAATAAAAAGCAAATCAGCACCATAGCTTGCGGTACGGCAACCATAGACGCATAGTATACGATAAAGGCGATGGTACCGCATACACGCCATATTGCAGTGATACAGCCTATCAGCACAAAAATTATTAGAATATTTTTTACGGTTAGAATACCGCGGAAGGAATAGCGAAGCATCTCCTTCCACGTTTTGCCTTTTATAAGGCCGAATGCAAAGAAAAGCACATAGCCGAATATCAGCGCATATAGAATTGAATAGTGAAGAATAACGCAGATAATTAAACCAACGGAAAACAGCAACAGAATACATAATTCAAGCATAAGTCTTCTACGTTCCTTTCCGTTATTATTATGCAGAGATACGCGCCTGTCAATAAGTAAATATGAGCTTGCAGGGTTGTATCAAAGCAAAAAAAAGGTGATAATCAAGGTACGGCTAAAGGAGAGATGTAAAGGCCGTACAATGACTATCACCGGGATCAGTTGTCTTCGGTTCTAACCCGGCACGTAAGCTTCAAGCTTATTGTGCCAGGCTTTTGTAAATTTTTTCTATATTAGAGGTCATCCGTTCCATGTAGGATAACCCGCCCTCTGCCGACTCAATCGTATAGATTGTTTGTACCGAAGCCCCGACTTCTTTTGCTAAAGTTGCCGAAACTTGCGGGCTGACTGCATTTTCGGAGAAAACAACTTTAATTCCATATTGGTTACAATAATCTGCTAATTTTGCTAATTGTTGTGCACTCGGCTCGCTTGCGGAGAATACCCCTTTGACGCTATTTTGTTCGAGGTTGAAATCGCGGCAGAGATATCCGAACGCTGCGTGTCCGACTACAAAGCGGCGATGGTTTACCTTCGCAAAATCACCACGGTATTTTGCTAAAAGCGTATCGGCTTCTGCAATAAAAGCCTCGGCGTTCCCTTTATAGAACGCTGCATTTATCGGATCTATGCCGCTTAAGCCGTCGGCAATATTTTTGACCATTACTTTGGCGGATTCAAGACTCAGCCACGCATGGGGATCAACCGCTTTGTGGTCATTATCATGTTCATGCTCGTCATGGTCATCATGATCATAGTCGTCTTCATGGTGATGTTTATCTTTATCGTGGTGGTGGTGGTGTCCCGCTACAAGCTCAATCGATTTAATGCCGTTACTTGCGCAGATCGTCTTTATCGTATCCCGCTTTACCGCATGGAGAGCATCCGTAAGCCACGGTTCCATACCGAACCCGTTGTAAACAACGGCCTTTGCTTTCATTAAGAACTTCAGATCTCCTGCCTTGGGTTCAAAATCGTGTGCTTCGACTCCCGGCGGGATAATCGTATGGACGTACACCTTATCTTTCCCCACGATTTCCGTAAGTTCCTTCATCGCATCAAAAGTTGCTGCAACGGCAACTTTTCCTTCCATGTTTTTCTCAGACTTTCCGCCGGCAAACAGATTTACCGCACCAAAGCCGAAAAACATCATACAAACTGCTGTAAAAAACAATTTCTTCATTAAAAAACTCCTCTTGCAATACTACTTGCAAATTAGTTGCAAGTATACATAAATGCAAAAAGTTTGCAAGTAGCAAATAAAAAAAACCACAAAAAAAACGCTCTTATTGCACAATAAACATTAAATGGATATAGGGCATCTCTAAAAACTCGGTTAGATTTTTAGAAGATACCTCATCAGCATAGCTGATAACGAGTTTTAATTTAAGTCTTTATATCATAATGACTTAAATTAAAACGTCGCAAATTAAAATCAAGGAAAACCTCTAAAAACTGAGGTTTTTAGAGGTTCCCTTAAGAATTATCAATCCTTAACTCCTACTGCATCCCCCACCATTCGTCCAGTAACGCCCGCGCTTCCGCCTGTAATGCAGGAACTACACAGACTTCCAGCTGTTTGAGGTTATCATTGCGATATGAACGACCAAGGGCTTTGACCGCTTCGCGGATATCGCTGCCGATAGCGGGATGTTCATCCAAATACGAAAGAAGAATAGTAAAAACCGAAACGGCGGAACACACTTTTTGCCATCCGGCAAGATCGGTTATTTCTCGGCGGGAAGTAATACCGGTGTTGATGCGGTAGTTGTAGACGGTATCGTTAATTCCGAGGTAGGTATCGGCATAGAGGGCAATAAAAAAGTAGGTAAGGACGTCCTCCGCCATGGTGCAATAGGTAAAGGGGATTTCTGCGTAGGCTTTTTGGACAATATCCGTTTTAAAAAGCTTGCCGCATAAAAAGTCAACATAACGCTGTTCTATAAAAAAACCGCGGAGAATTTCACTTCCAGTAAGCGTTCCTGAGTACACGTGCGCCGCTTTTTTTGCAAAGGCAGCAACACGCGCATCCGGCTCCCCTTCCGTACCGAACACGGCAATACTGCCGTGCACAATATCCGCGCCGGACGCACAGGCGGCATCATATAAGATGCGGAGAGCCGCGGGCGGTAGCTCATCGTCGGAGTCTGCAAAAGTGAGGTATTCCCCCGATGCCGCATTGGTTGCCGTACGCCGCGCTTCAAGCGTCCCGAGGTTTTTGCTATGTTCCAAAAACACGAGCGGCAGCCCCCGCTCTTTAAACCGCTTAGCGTACGTTTTAATGATGCGCCTGAGTTCTTTTGTGCCGGGACTGCCGTCGTTTACAATGATAGTTTCAAAAAGCAGTGCAGAGTCCTGCTGCAACACACTGTCTAAAAACCGCCCGACAAGCCCCTCCGTCCCGTAAAGGGGAACGCAGAGGCTGACGAGCGGCTTGTGCTGTGCGGTACGCCCGAAATGCACCGCACAGCGTTGGAGAAAAGTCATCTTACCGGTTAGTTCCACTTAAATTCGCAAACGGCTTTGTTTAATTTTTTTGAAAAGCCGCCTCCGGCATTCTCCTCTTTCAGCTGCCCAGCTAAGTCGTATTCCAGAACTTTATCGGTATCTCGATAGTTTGCCTCGCTCTCAGTGAGCGCAGTACCGACCGTACCCCATGCTCCGTCCGAAGCAATTACCAGTTTTTTTGGCTTAACGGCAATAAAGCGGTAGAAGCCGTAACCGGTTCTGGATGCATCGTCAGCCTCTTTTTTACCCAATTCTGACATAGCAGTATCCGATAACGAGCCATCCGTGTTACCGACTTTATAGATCACTCCGCTGCTCCTAAATTCATCAGATCTATGATTGCCCATGACATATATTATTTTTTCTTCTATGTTATGCCGTAACGCATACAGTACGCCATCGATAACTTGCAAGCCGCAAACGGTTCCGTTGCTATTCGTGTAATCGATAGAAGGATGGGAAGTAGGGGTATCACCGCCTTCATTATAAGCAATCGTTTTTTCTCCATTAGGAGATCCATCCTTCTTATATTTCTTTATTTTAAGCGTATAAGGGACACCAGCCGTTGATTGCTCTTTCGTAGCAACAAACACTCCGTCCTTGTTTGCGGCAAGGGCAGTCACTTTTTCACCTGATGGTAGTGTGATGCTATAGCTTTGAATAACAGCACTGCCAAAGGTAGATGACCACCAATAACGTTTAATTTCGTTTATCGTACCGTTAGCGTAATACAAGTAATGATTTTCGTCGGAAACATCTACGGCAATAGCGCTGGCACTAACGCCCGCCTGGAATTTCAAATCTTGAGCTGTGGACTTATCGTAAGTACCATCGTCTTGCAAGGCAAATCGTCTAACCTTGTAATCTGAACCGTCTTTCCACAGGATATACAGATTACCGTCTTGGTCATAGCAGAACACATCGCTGGGAAGTTTATCTAGGTTGTTTGAAGCAAAGAGCGCGTCAGCATCAGCATCAGCAGGGCAGCTATCATTGCCGTTATCACTGAGCCAATATTTCATTCCGAAATACGTTGAATTGTCGCCTTTTTCCCACAACAGCATCTTTGTACTGGGGAGCTTATGCTCAGGTTTTTCTGCATACCACGTTGCCGCCGTGCCTTCGAAGGTTATCTCATTTGTTTTGCGGTTAAATGCAGCGATACGGTTCTTATTACCGTTAATATGATAATTCTCATTGAGATACTCAATGTTTACGCCGTCATCCGCAATGTAGATATTTTCTTCGTCATAGCCGATAAAACCTACAGGAGCGGAAAAATACTGCGCATCAAAGGGGATGCCATCCGTACCCGCAGCTTTGGGATTAAGCCCTATCTTGGTTTCGCCGGTAAAGGCGCTGCCGGAATATTGATATCGGACGATTTGTCCGAGCGCATACAAGTTTCCGCCATACAGATTTTGATCGCTCAGCAGGCAGTATACGCCGCTTTCGTCGGCAAAGAGGCCGGTACACTTAGTGAGGGAATTGCCGAAAGCACTATCTGTGCGAAGTTTAGAAAGCTCCTGTGTAGCCTTGTGCGTAAGCGTTAACGTAGAACCCGACAATTCGGCCTTAACGGCAACCAGCTTATTCTTCCCCATGGTAGCGCCAGACGTAGAAGCCGATACGGTAAAAAACAAGGTACCATTATATGCCGCTGCCGCTTGAATAGTATTGTCGATTCCTATAGAAGCGAGGCCAAAGCCGTTTGAAAGGGTAAAGTTATTATGCCCTTTCTCCGTTACCGCATGAGCATGTTTAGACCCAGTGCTATCCATACCGACTATAAAGATAGTACCGGTTTTAGCATCAACCGTCATCGTTTTAATTCTGCCGATGTCAAAACCTTGTAATATGCCCTTAATAGCTGCTTCAAAACCGGTATCCTCATTACCTTCGGCATCAAAACGAGTAAAGTGTCTGCCGCCCTTATCATACAGCACATATATCCGTCCGATACCGTCCCGTGCAATTACCGGAATAATGTGATTGGAGCCAATATCCACATCGTTCAGCAGTTCTTTACCGCTTGCCAGCTTGAACGTTACTTTTGCATCCCCGAAAGAGGACTGTGATATAACGCTGGAAAGAATATTCCGCATATTCTTCGGCGTTTTGGAAAGCTTTACACTAACGGTATTGGTTCCTGCCGTAACGGTGTGCTCCGTTGAACCGCGCCATACCCCCGCAGCGGTTGTTACGACCGCTTTGACGGTAATTTTTGTACCGATATCAAGTTTCAGCATAACCGACGTTGTTCCTTCCGCCAGCTGAGTGCCGTCTTTGCCGGTAACGGTAATTTTCGTATTGGTATCATCAAAAACCGGTAGCCCCGCGGCATCAACGGAACGGGCTGCCCCTCCGCCGATAACAACCTGCACCGTACCGGTTTCTCCACCGGCAAGCATACCTTGATTACAAGCTGTAAACGCAAGACACAGCGTTACTAAAAGAATGCTTACAAAGTTCACATACTGCTTTTTCATATCCTACCTCCTCGTATATCCTCTTTTGTCTTTATCATAGAATTAAACATACTATGGGAACCTCTAAAAACCGAAGTTTTTAGAGGTTCCCTATCTTTTTAGGTAAACACACTTTACCCTTTTTCGCAAGTTTATTATATACCATCTTTTAAAAAAATACAAATAGAAATGCTTGCCAGGGCAACCGCATTATAAAATATTTTCAGAGGTTGCCTTCCTTCTGTGCGAAATTTTACTTAAAATTTTGCACATTTTTCCAACAGACGGGTAAACGCATCAGGTGAGTAGGTAAAAACCGTGGAAAAATTGAGACTGTGAGACCATTTGAACCGCAGACAGAACTGCCACGGATGGCAGGGGTGATAAACAGAAACCAGTTTTTGAAAAAAACCGGCAGTAAAGGAATTGACAGGGATGGCAATTCCTTGGCGTAGCTCTGCTCGAATAGTCTCAATTTTTCCGCGGGGGTGTTAAAAAAAACGACTTGATGCGTTTACCCTGAAATGCTTGCTGTTATTGCATTCTTTGCAGTCTTTGTGCAATTCTTTTTTTCGCTGTTCTTCATAAAAAGAAGGATTTTTTCAAGCCATTTTCCTCCAAAAGTCGCATAAGGACTGTAGGAGGTGTGAATGACTAGAAAACCCTTTGAAGAACTAGCTATTTCCGATGACTTTATGTTCTGTAAAGTCATGGAACACGAATCGCTGTGTCGGCCGTTTCTTGAAATGCTCTTTAGTGCACAGATCGATAAAATCACGTATCTTTCGTCTCAAAATACGGTTACGACTAATTTGGGCGCAAAAACCGTCCGCCTTGATGTACTGGTAAAAGATGAAAATGGCACATCCTACGACATTGAAATGTTTTTTCCGATAGACATCCGTGCCTATCGGAAAAACGAGTTTTGCCTTGTGTCAAAACATCGCTGCTGCATGAAACCAGCGGCATCCGTGCCGCTGCTGAAACAGACTTGTCTAAAAAAGCCTTCGGTTGGCCTTTTGTAAATAGGCGGAGTAGATGCTAGGAGCGTACAAAAAACACCCGCAGGCGTACTTGCTGTACGTCGAGGACTGTTTTTTGTTAAGCGACAACGCAGATACCCGTATATTTTCAAAAGATACAAAAAAGATTATATTGAGAACGCAAAGGCATTTAAAAGAACAGATAAGCAAGAGTTACAAGGTTTTTTACAGTATGTGAAAACAGGCAAAATAACAACCGATTACACGAGGAGGATAGAGCAGATGATACAGACGGTAAAAAGAAACGAATTAGCACGGAAAGAATACCACATATTACCGGCAGCCCTGATGGATGCGATGGATGAAGGTAAATCGCTTGGTCTTGCTGAAGGTTCCCGCCAAAAAGCGCTTGAAACGGCACGACTGATGAAGCAAGCCAATTGCGAAATACCGTTTATCGAAAAAATGACAGGATTGAGCAAAGAAGAAGTGGAAGCGATTAACTAATTAAATATTTTTCATTAAGAATATTTAATTAGAGAGCCCACAGGAAGTGCCGTGTTGATTCTACGGCCGCAATAAAACAAAAACGCCATACAAACCGCTGAAAACAACGAGAGTATGGCGTTTTTTATAGAGGAAGCGGGGCTGTCTAAAAACTTCAGTTTTTGGACAGCTTCCTTAGATTTAGATGCGATGTTTAAAATTAAGTCATTGCTGTATAAAGACTTAATTTTAAACTCGTCGGGGATGTTCCGAAAGTAACCAACTTTTGGGACATCCCCATTTTCCTTAGATTAGATTATTTTTGCGATGTTAAAATTACAAAATGTATCGTTATTCCTCCGGCTCAAAATCATCGGGAATATCGAGGTTTGTGTATACGTTCTGAACATCGTCATCTTCTTCAAGACGTTCAACCATTTTTAACACTTTACGGATTGTTTCTGCCTCCAAACTCATATATGTTGCGGGAACCATAGAAACTTCTGCAGAAACGGATTCAAATCCTTTTTCCTGTAAGGCTTCAAGCACGGAAGCAAAGTCGTTGGGATCTGTTGTTACCGTAATAATACCGCCGTCAGCCTGAATATCTTCCGCTCCGGCTTCCAATGCCTCTTCCATCAGTTTTTCTTCGCTGACGACTTCGGCATCATACTCTATAACGCCCTTGCGGTTAAACATATAAGCTACCGAACCGGTGGCACCGAGGTTACCGCCGTTTTTGGAAAACAGGTTGCGTACATTAGCAGCCGCCCGGTTTTTATTGTCAGTCAGCACTTCTACCAATACCGCTACTCCGCCCGGCGCATAGCCTTCATACAACAGCTCTTCGTAACTTGCACCGCCCAATTCGCCGGTACCTTTCTTAATAGCCCGTTCAATATTATCTTTCGGCATATTAGCCGCGCGTGCTTTTAATATCGCAGTTCTTAACCGAGGGTTACCGTTCGGATCCCCTCCGCCCATCCGTGCCGCTATAGAAATTTCTTTAATAAACTTTGTAAACATCTGACCGCGTTTTGCGTCGGCAGCCCCTTTCGCGTGTTTAATCGTCGCCCATTTACTATGTCCAGACATTATATGCTCCTTCAGTCTTAAAAGGTTAAAAAACAAAATATGCGCAAAAGTTATAGCATACTATATGTAGCTCTGTCAATTACGCACCTTTTGAAATAGACGACGCATCATCAAAAGTGTACATCCTTGTACACTTTTGATGGCGAATTTCGGCTTTGCCGAAATATCGCTACTGTTTAAACCAGCGGCATCCATGCCGCTACTGTAAGTAGTCCTCGACGTATCAGAACGGACAGGGATGTCCGTGGTTCCCAGCAGTAGCAAGTTTGCTCCTGCAAACTTGTAGCCCAAAAATGAACAAGGAGGTTCATTTTTGGGCGTGTCTCCGCTTTATTTTTGCTCGCGCCTTGTATCTGCGCCGTCTATTTCAAAAGGCTTACGGAAGGGGTATTTCAGAACCGCCAAGGACGGCGGTGGTTCCATGCAGAAGCGAGTTTTTCACTAGAAAAACTCGACGTTGAGCAGTTGTACAAGGATGTACAACTGCTCAACAGGCTATTTTCAAAAGGCTTACGGAGAGTATGTTTTACGATATGCCGTTGCTGAAAATCCTCAACGTATCAGAACGGACAAGGATGTCCGTGGTTCTATGCAGTAGCAAGTTTTTTGCCAAAAAAATTTGTCGTTGAAAAGCCTACACGGAAGTACGTTTTTCAACAGCCTGCGGGTGTTTTTTGTACGCTCCTAGCATCTGCATCGTCTATTTCAAAAGGCTTACGGAAGGGATGTTTCAGAATGGACATGGATGTCCGTGGTTATAAGCAGTAGCGAGTTCGCTTGCGAACTCGTAGCCCAAAAATGAACAAGGATGTTCATTTTTGGGCGAGGATGGCAGTGGTTCCATGCAGAAGCGACGTTTTGGCAGGCGGAGCCTACCAAAACTCGCGTCCAAGAATTGACAAGGACGTCAATTCTTGGACATAGCCACACGAAAGCCAAGACCGCCGATGCGATTGCCGGGGGTGTTGTTGTTCCGTAGACCGACGACGCAGTACCCCGCCGCATCATAGCTCCAGCTACCGCCGCGTAGAACACGGCTCGCACCCGACGCAGCACCAAATAAGATCCATACCGTTTTTTAGCAAAAAAAATTTTCGAGCCGCATCGTTCAAGAATGCGCATCCTTGCACATTCTTGAACGACGTATTTGCAGGGCAAACACGCTACTTCATAGAACCATCGCCATCCGTGGCGATTCTGC
>CAUVKE010000006.1:0-12153 GCA_963552415.1 uncultured Treponema sp. | reverse complement strand
TTACCTTCCGCAGCAGTGCTTGTATTTTTTGCCGGAGCCGCAGGGGCAGGGATCGTTTCTGCCGACTTTAGGCGCGGTGCGTACTACTTGGACGTTTTCCGGCTTGCTGCTTGACCCCATCGGGGAGCTGCTCTGGTGGAAAGAAGCCATGGAGCTGTGGTGCGCGGAGCCTTGCGGAATACGGCGCCCCTGAGTGCGCGAAGCGGGTTCTTCGGTGCTAATCCGTACCAATACCAGTAAGGAGGCAATGGAGAAGCGGATTTCGTCGAGCATCGCATAGAAGATGTCGAAACCTTCAAGCTTGTATTCCGTAAGCGGGTTTTTTTGACCGTAAGAACGAAGATAAACAGCTTCGCGTAAGGCTTCCAGATTTTCCAAGTGATCGAGCCATTTACGGTCTATCGCCTGTAAATACTGATAACGGATAAACATATTAAGGTTTTCATTACCGGCAAGCGCAATCTTTTCTTCGATATTCGCTTTGAGCGCGGCGTAGATTTTCTGCTGCAGTGCAGCGGTATCACCAGTGAGAGCAAGCTTTGTGTCCTCATCGCTGAAGATGTAGCCGAATTTTGCCTTGAGGTTTGCTTGCAGCTCCTTGAGCTCTTCAGGTTTTTCCTTGCGGGAACCGTGCTTAAACTGATCGAGTGTATCTTCGAGGTATTCTTCTATCGTCGTGTAAATGCGTTCAACCAGATGCTCGTCCTGCAAAATCTTATCGCGCTGTTCATAGATAAAACCGCGCTGCTCGTTCAGCACGTCGTCGTATTCAAGGAGGTGTTTACGGATATCGAAGTTGCGCTCTTCAACCTTGGTTTGCGCTTTTTCGATGCTCTTGTTGAGCCACGGATGCTCGATCGGCTCGCCGGGTTCCATACCGACCTTTGTCATCACCCGCTTGAGGTTTTCGCCGCCGAACAGACGCATCAAATCATCATCGAGGGAAAGGAAGAATTTTGAACGCCCCGGATCGCCCTGCCGTCCGGAACGGCCGCGCAGCTGATTGTCGATACGGCGGCTTTCGTGCCGTTCGGTACCGATAACGTATAAACCGCCGAGCGATTTAACTTCCTTGTAGTCTTCTTGCCATTTCTTGTATTCTTCGTCGTATATTTTTTGATACACTTCCGGCTCGGCTTCGGTTCCTGCCCGCTTGCGCGCCCTAAATTCGGGGCTGCCGCCGAGCTTGATGTCGGTACCGCGTCCTGCCATGTTCGTTGCAATCGTAACCGAGCCTTTTGCGCCCGCTTCCGCGATAATGAGCGCTTCCCGTGCGTGGTTCTTGGCGTTCAATACCTCGTGGCGAACCCCTTTCCGGGTGAGCAGCGCCGAAAGCTTTTCCGATTTTTCGATAGATACCGTACCGACCAGTACCGGCTGTCCGCGTTTATGCGCTTCGGCGATCTCGCTGCAGAGCGCTTCCCATTTTTCCGCTTCGTTGAGGTAGACCACATCGTGTTCGTCCTTGCGGATAACCGGCAAGTTGGTCGGGATAACCACGACATCAAGCGAGTAAATCTTGTTGAACTCAACCGCTTCGGTGTCCGCCGTACCGGTCATACCGGACAGCTTGTCGTACATACGGAAGAAGTTCTGAAAGGTGATGGTTGCCATTGTGCGGTTGCGCTGGGCAATGCGGATATGCTCTTTCGCTTCGATAGCCTGATGCAAGCCGTCCGAATAGCGGCGACCTTCAAGAATACGCCCGGTGAACTCATCGACAATCTGCACCTGTCCTTCTTTTACAACATAATCGACATCGATGTGATAGAGGATGTGGGCACGTACCGCCTGCGTAAAGTAGTGAATATATTCAAAGTTTTCTTCTTCAAAGAGGCTGCCGTTGATCAATCCCTGTTTTTGCAAAATATCTTGAATGTGCAGCATACCGGAGTCGGTAAAGGACACGCGGCGGCTCTTTTCGTCGAGGGTGTAGTCGCCGATAATCTCTTCCCCTTCCAGCTCGTTGGGATATTCGCCGGTTTCGGGATTTTTCTTAACCTCTTCAAGCTGATCGACGAGCTTATCGACATCGAAATACCGCCGGGTGTCGTCCTCGGCGGAACCGGAAATAATGAGCGGGGTACGCGCTTCGTCGATGAGGATGGAGTCTATTTCGTCCACAACCGCGAAGGAAAAGCCGCGCTGCACCTTTTCTTCTATTTTGAGCTGCATATTGTCGCGCAGATAGTCAAAACCGAACTCGTTATTGGTACCGTAGGTAATGTCCGCGTTGTAGGCAGCTTTCCGCACGGCGTTATCCATGTTGGAAAGGATTGCACCGACACTGACCCCGAGGTATGCGTAGACGGGACGCATCCAATCGGCATCGCGTTCTGCAAGGTAGTCGTTGACGGTTACGATGTGTACACCCTTTCCGGAAAGGCTGTTGAGGTATGAAGCGGCGATGCTCATCAAGGTTTTCCCTTCACCGGTCTTCATTTCGACGATGCGTCCCGAATGGAGTACCAGCGAACCTAAGAGCTGCACATCGTACATACGCTCATGCAAAATACGCCGCGCCGCCTCCCGCGCAAGCGCAAAGGCTTCGGGGATAAAGGCATCGAGGGATTCGCCTTTTGCAAACCGATCCTTAAACTCGGCAGTCTTTTGCTTAAAATCTTCGGGAGCAAGCGCAAGCGCCCATGCTTCTTTTTCATTTATTTGATGAAGAACAGGAAGGAGCGCTTTAATATCCCGTTCATGCTGTGAACCGAAAACGGCTTTAATTATTTTATCTGCAATCATTATATCAATGTACCGCGATTTGCCTTAAATGTCAATTTTCGGGAGAAAATGGACATATCATAATCATTACGATATAATAACAAAATGATTGTAAGCAAAATCCCCGACATTGAAGCTATTGCATTCGATATAGACGGTACGCTCTATCCCGCATGGAAGCTTATGCTGCATGCCGTTCCGTTTTTTATCCTTCATATCCGTTTTATGAACGCTTTTAGAAAAGTCCGCCATATTTTACACAGGCGCAGCTCATCCGATCCCGATACAGCATTGCCGGATTTTTTCAATGTGCAAAATGAACTATTGGCAGCTCGGCTGAATATCTCTCCGCAAGAAGCAGGTAATTTTTTAGACAGAGAAATATATAAGGGATGGAAAAAGAAATTTTTGCGTATCCGTCCGTATCCCTTTGCAAAAGAAGCGATCATACGATTAAAGGGAGCAGGATTTAAAATCGGTATTCTATCGGATTTTCCGCCCGAACAAAAGGGGTCAGTATGGGGTATTCTTCCGCTCTGTGATGTTGCTCTGAATTCCGAAGCGCTCGGGGCTCTTAAGCCTTCCCGTATCCCGTTTCTTAAACTTGCCGAAGCCTTAAATACGTCATGCGAACGGATACTGTATGTCGGAAATAGTAAGACCTACGACATCGCCGGAGCTGCTGCAGTCGGTATGAAAACCGCTTATATTGCAAATCCGCTTGTTTCATTCTTCAGAAAAAAACCGCCGTATGCGGATATTTCCTTTTCAAACTATCGTCAATTCTTAAACTATGTGTTATAATATGCTGTAATAAATAGGATAATTTTGAAAACGGCCGTTTTTAGATGTGTCCGATATATTCATTAAAATAGAATTTATTTTAAGTAAGGGTGGAACTTAGAATGTCAATGCAACTTTTGACCTCTGCGATAACGCTTATGCTTTCTCTGATGCTGGTTCTTTTTTTTCGGCAAACGGATAAAAACAGCCGTTCGATTGAAAAAGCAAAAAAATACGGTGATCGTGTTAAAGATGAAATAGAAGGGTTTGTTAAAGAGCGCTCACAAGATTTGCGCGATGCGGCGATCGAACTTGACGCAAAGCTTTCGCAGGCTATCGCAGCCGTTAATCGGCTTGATTCCATATATAACGATTTTATGAAAAAGTCCGATGTGTTGACTTCCCGCTCATCTTCCATCGATGAAATAGAAAAAAATGTGGCAGGAGCGGAAGAAACCATTAAAACTGTTATGGACATGGCTGCCCTTGCGGAAAAAAATCTTGCACGGGTTAGTCAGGAATCGGACTTTGTCGATTCACTTGCAAAAAAAATTACGGATGCACGGGGCGAATTGAATCATATTTCAAAACTGATGCCCGAAATGCAGGATAGTTTTTATAAACAGAATCGTGAACATCTCCAGCTGCTTGAAGAACAGCTTACTGCAGGATTTAATAATACCATCAGTACTTTTGAAAATAGGGTTACCGACGCAGAGAAAAAAAGTGCGGAGTTGCTCGAAGTAACCTCGATTCAATTGAACGACCTTTATAAAAAGGCCTTTACGGAGGCAAGCAAAAAAGCGCAAAACCTTGGCGATGAATCTTTTGCTAAACTGCAGAACCAGATGGAAATGCAGATGCAGCACTATAAGTCGGCACTTGATGATCGCACCGCGGCGCTTGAGGCGGAGATTACCGCCGGCATGACTGAAAATAAAGCGCTTGCCGAAAAATTTAAACAGGATTGGCAAGAAGAAGCGGATAAGTTGGAAAGTTCACTGCATTCAAAGTTCAGCGCTGCGGAGATCGCGTTTACACAGCGTATCACCAATCTTGAAAAAGGATTGGAGAAAACCGAGGCCAATATGCAGAATACGAATCGACAGCTTGATTCGCGGCTTACCGACTTTGAAACGGGATTAAATGCCCGCCTCGAAAAAACGGCTGCAAAGGCAGCGCAAAGTCTTACTGCGCTTTCTCAATCAGCGGATACAAAGTTTGCCGAATATAAAAAACAAGCAGCCTATTATTATGAAAAATTTGATAAGTCCATTGCCGGTATCGATAAGCTTTCCGCCGAGATGGAAAAGGCGCAAGAATCGGTAAAAGACCGGATGTTGCAGGACTTTGGAAAACACACTTATACTATGCAAGAAAAATACAACGGCTTCGAAAAACATTTTTCCGAACGGGCAAATGCGCTTGCCGGTAGGCTTCAAGAGATAACCGAGCAGCTGACCGTGCTGCGTGAGGAATCGCAAGCCGCACTTTCCGAAAAACTACACCTCTTTGAAACCGATTTTTCAAGCGAGTTGACCCGCCGCAGCGATGCGCTGAGCGGAGACATCCAAAAGTTGCGGAACGACGTTACCGAGCGGCTTGCGCTGATGGGATCGGAAAGCGAGTCTGCTCGTAAGGATTTGGAAGATGCGTATAAACAGGATTTAAAAGCACGGCTTGCGCAAACGGCGGAGGAGTACAAGGGGCACTTTGCAAAATTCAAAGAGGATATTGTTGCAATCGAAGAGGGGATTGCCAAACGTATTACGGCAAGCGACGAGGCGCTCTTAGCCTACAACACTCAGTTTAAGAATATGATGGATCAGACAAAGGAAAAAGCGCAAGCCTACATGCGCAATGAGCTTTCCGGCCTCAAGCTTGAACTGCAAGAATCGATGCGGCAGCAGAGTGTTGAAGTTGAAAATGCTACAAAAGAAGTAAAAGATTGGCTTGATACCGTTAAACAAGAATCGGGCGGGCAGCTTGATGCGGCTAAAACCGATTTTGAAACATGGAAGGCTCGTATCGACCAACAGCTGACAGAGATGCGGACTACGGTAGACGAAAAAGTTGCTAATTTTGCCGCTTCGACGGAACGGGCTATCGAAGGTATCGGTTCAAAATACACCTCGTACTATAAAGATTTCAGTGTGAAAAGCGACGAGGCGCTTAAACTGATGCAGCAGAGAATCAATGATCTGAATGCAAAGATGCAGAGCGCCGAAGAAGAATTTTCTGCACAGGCGCGTGGCATTGCCGAAAACTTTACACGCGATGCCGAACAACTTACCAACGAACTGGATAAACGAATAAATAACGCGACAGGAGAAGCAAGCCATTCACTTGACAATATACGGGAACTTGTACATGGCCTTCGCAGCGAAGTGGAAGAAACGCAGCATGATTTATTCGAAAAGATACGGCGCGATTCCGAGCAGCTGACAGAGACCGTCGAAGAAATCGATAAGCGGCAAAATGCCTTTATTACGCAGACGCGCGTATTTGACCGTGCAGACGAATTGAAGGCTGATTTGGAGCAGAACATCGAAAAGCTGAAGGCGGAGGTTACCCGCTTTGAAATTTACCGCAATACGATGGATGATCTGAATCTGAAATATGAAAAGGTAACCCATCTTGAAGAGGAAGCGACACAAAAAATCGCCCGGTTTATGGGTGAACGGAAAAATATTGAAATTTTGGAAAATGATTTTGCAAAATTGACTGTGCTCTCCGAATCGATGGATAAAAAACTGGTGGAGCTCGCTTCGGCCGATGATGAATTACAGCGCTATCAGGTTCAAATCCGGCGTATCGAAGAAAGCATCGCCGATGTAAATACCCGCTATGACCGCTTGGAGAAAAAAGGTACCGTGCTCGACCAAACGGTGCAGAGTATCGATACCGCTTTTGAAGATTTAAAGACGGTTGAAAAGGATATTAAGTCGGTACAGAGTAAGCTCTATACCATTCCGCCCGAACTGCAAGATATTCAAGAAAAGATGGAGTATCTTATTTCCAACCAGGAAAAAGCGGAGAAGGCGCGGGAGCAGCTTGATACCATCGATGAATTGCTCGGAGAGCTTGAAGGGCGCATTGAAAAACTGCATAACGCCCGCGAATGGCTTGCCGGTACCGAAACGCGCTTACAAGATATATCGAAGAATTCCGAAAATCAACTGAAACTGCTGGCGGATTTGGTCAAGACTGAAAAGCCGGTCAACAAGACAGAAGGATCAACGGCAGTAGGCACCCGTGAGAATGTGTTAAAGCTCTTTAGAAGCGGATGGACGCAGGACGCAATTGCCAATGCACTTAATTTATCGCAAGGTGAGGTGCAGCTCATCCTAGAGCTGGCAGAAAAATAAGCCGACGATTGGTGTCTGAAAAGCCTTTAATTAACGATACACATAGCGCACGACGTAACAAGGTTAATACCGATTACGCCAATCTTAAAGTAACAAGGGAAATACTGATTAAATACGCTCCTCACTTTAATCAGTATTTCTCAAGGAATATATCGGCATAATACGTTCCATAGTTTGCTCGTATGTTATGTTGGTTGCTCCGTCCTAAGCATAAAAAAACCGCTCCAGGAGTATGCAAGATGGAGCGGTTTAAAAAATAGAGTATAAATCATTCACACTTATCAATACTTTTACGAACGCCTTTGACTTATAGCAACCTCCTTACAAGGACTCATCCTTGTATGATGATATGTTAACAAAAGATTACATTAATATCAAGCATGTATAACAAAAAAAATAAAATATTTTGCTTTGAGTAGCCTTACCACTGGGATTATGCTATAACACATACATGGAGGTACGTATGGCAGATGAATTCAGCTATGAAATTGCACAAAAATATGGAGTTCTCTCTACTTCTAAAAGCGGATGGACAATGGAATTAAATTCGGTGGCATGGAATGGGCGCAGCCCCAAATATGACCTCCGCAGCTGGTCGCCCGATCATGAAAAAATGGGAAAGGGTGTTACGCTTACGGCAGAAGAACTTTCAGCACTCAAAGTGTTGTTAAACGGTATGCAGATTTAAAACTTCCCGGTGGAAATACCGGAAAGTTAATCGATTCTTAGGGGCTCTATAAACACTAACGATTGAACAATGCACCGTACCTATAAAGCGGAGAAGTATTGTAAAGCTGTTTTTGCCTCATTACCGGTTTTTTCAATCTTTGAAGAAAAATCCACTAACGAAGTATAAATAGCATCTGTTTGCAGGTGGATTTTTTCAAAGGACTGATCAAGTTCATCGCTCGTTGTTCCAATGCCGGTAATAACGGTTACCACTTGTCGTATAGTTCCGCCGATATCGTGGGAGCTTTCCAGCGCGGCAGCAGCCAGACGGCTCAACTCTTCTGCTACAACGGCAAAACCCTTACCGGCCTCACCGGCATGAGCGGCTTCAATCGCCGCATTCATACTGAGCATTTTGGTTTGTTCAGCGATACTTTCAATAATTTCTGACATTTCTTGAATTTTTGAAACGTTTTGGATGATAAATTGCATATGGTCATGAGTTGTTCTAAATAATTCATGACCGGTTTTAAACGTATCCACCAATTTTTTTGCCGTTTCGGCATCAGTGCGATGTGTTTCAGCCGTTTGCTGTACCGAAGACAGTACCTCTTTCAGCTGAGCTGCCGATTGGTGGTAGCCGTTGCGCTCTTTCTCAGCAACCTCATGCATCGTTTCATAAGTCGCTTGCAAATCAATATGCTTCTTTTCCAGTGAATCATAGCTATGCTGCAAATCAGCGAGATTTTTCTCCAGCTGCGTATTATGTTCAACAAGAGCTGTCTGTGTTTCTATAAAGGAGGCATCTTGTTTGTTGAGGTGTGTAGTTCCATTAAAACGAGTCTCTGAACCGATGCGGCTATTTGACATAGTACCCTTCGCCAATCCTAATGACGGCGATGCAGCAGCCCCATGTTCACCGGGTTTGCAGGATGCCAATTGCCCCTGCTGGAAATGGAATGTGCCGGCGCCGGAAACGGATTCAACCGGAGATGCTGCTTCGGGTAATTCGCCGATTTTCGGCCACACTTTGAGCACAATCCGCCTTTTCCCATTACGGGCAAGTAAGATTGTATAAATGGTTTGTACCAACGCCCATGTAATAAAAAGACCTAACAGCCATGTTACCGAAATTAATATCCCCGAAAAAATTGCAGCCTGTTTCTGATACCGAACGGCAGCACTCTGCAATACGCCGGACACCGCTTCGAAATGCTTAACATGATTCCCGATCAATTTTTCAATTGTTTCCAACTTCGTTTCGTCAAACGGTTTCGGCTTTGCGGCGCCAAGCTGATTATAATCATTGATTAAATTGATAAATTCCGTATTTATTGAACGAGCAGAATCAAAATACTCTGAAAGGCCACGCCGCAATACGGTATTTTTTTTCATGTATTTTTCTGCGGCATATTCCACAGCAACTAATACGGGTTCATGTTTGCTCAAGGTGCTGATGACTGAAGAAGGAATGTGTGCACCGGCAATCCCGTAACGATAAACGGTTCCACGTACATAGAGCATATTACGTTCATAGCCTGCAAGTTGTACAATCTGATGTTCAAGTATATCTGCCGGCTTTGATATTTGCATAAAAGTTCCGGCCGTGATAAGCGATAACAACACCAGTATACCCGATAAGATTCCGATTTTCAGTTTTATGTTCATAACAGTAAGCCTCAATATAAGTATCGGAAGATAATTCCCGACGGATTAAAAAAGGATAATTCAGGGCGAAGGCATCAGATTAGCAGACTCCAGCGCAAAGCATATCTAAAAAGGACAAAACAGGGGATTTATTAATTTTATTATGACTCATGAACGACGGCGATATGAAATGCACCGTTGCCGTTTTATGCTGCCGCCGCTGTAGGGGGCAGCAATTAAGAAAATCTCTACAAGCTGATAAGCTAGAGATGCTTTCTATCCTGTATATAACTCGATTAGGGATATGTACGGCGGGGTTTCTCCTGAGCGACATTAACGCGGAGACGGCGCCCTTCAAATTCCTTTTCGTTCAATTCTGCAATAGCATTTTGCGCTGCTCCTTCATCAGCCATTTCAACAAATCCGAAACCCTTTGAACGGTTGCTGAACTTGTCCTTAATTACAACTGCCGAAACGACTTCGCCGTAAGTTCCAAACAAGGTTGACAAACCTTCTTCCGTGGTTGCGTAGTTTAAATTTCCTACATAGATTTTCTGAGCCATACTCAAATCCTTCTACCTTTTGCGGTACTAAATATTGAATCCATACGGAAACAATTTCTATGAGACCTTTATTTGATTATGTAAGCTGAACTTTCGGCTCTATCATTAATGGAAACAACGATCACGTAGATAAGCTACTGTAACATAGTTTTAATAAGCGGTCAACTAACCAATACATACATAAAAAAAGGCTTACGCACTTTTGTACGTAAGCCTCTTGTGGTATGCATAGGATTGATGTGTGCAAAAACTTTAATCCCCCGACGCTCTTCGTCTATGCGCTGTGTCGGGGTTGTTGATTAATACATTCCGCCCATACCGCCCATGTCGGGAGCGGGAGCTGCCGGAGCGTGCTTTTCAGCGAGGTTACTCATAGCGCACTCGGTGGTCAGCAGGAGGCTCGCAATGGAGGCTGCGTTCTGCAATGCGGAGCGGGTAACCTTGGCGGGGTCGATAATTCCGACCTTCATCATATCTACCCATTCCATTTTTGCAGCGTCAAAGCCGACCCCGCGCTTCTCTTTTGCTTTTTCTGCAATAACAGCGCCGTCAACTCCGGCATTTTCTGCAATCTGGCGGATCGGTTCTTCAAGCGCGCGCTTGACAATCTTAAAGCCGATTTTTTCATCTTCGGTCAGCTTGGAAATGTCGGCTTTGTTGAGCGCGTCCGCAGCTTGAATTAACGCAAGACCGCCGCCCGGGACAATACCTTCTTCGATAGCAGCACGGGTCGCATTCAAAGCATCCTCTACGCGGTGCTTCTTTTCCTTCATTTCCACTTCGGTAACGGCGCCGATCTTAATAACCGCTACGCCGCCTGCGAGTTTCGCAAGGCGTTCCTTGAGTTTTTCAGTGTCATATTCGGAAGAAGAATTTTCAATCTGCTTCTTAATCTGAGCAACACGATCGTTGATGTGCTTTTTCTCACCTGCGCCGTCGATAATAGTGGTGTTCTCTTTATCGATTTTGACGCTTTTGGCCTGACCGAGCTGGCTGAGATCTGCTGTTTCCAGCTTTAAGCCCAATTCTTCGGAGATAACCTGTCCGCCGGTCAAAATAGCGATATCTTCGAGCATTTCCTTGCGGCGGTCGCCGAAACCGGGAGCCTTTACCGCGCAGGTTTTTAAAGCGCCGCGGAGGCTGTTTACAACTAAGGTTGCCAATGCTTCGCCTTCAACATCTTCTGCGATAATCAAAAGCGGGCGGCCGGATTGTGCGACTTTTTCCAAAAGCGGCAGCAGGTCTTTCATTGTAGAAACGGTCTTATCGTGGATTAATATGTAGGGATTGTCGTATACGGTTTCCATGCGGTCGCGGTCGGTTACAAAATAGGAAGAAATATACCCGCGGTCGAACTGCATACCTTCAACATATTCGGTAACGGTTTCCATCGTCTGCGCTTCGCCGACATCGATAACGCCGTCTTTTCCTACGCGGGCAATGGCATCGGCAAGGATTTTACCGATTTCCTGATCGTTGTTCGCGGAAACGGAAGCTACATGCGCAACCTCTTCGGAACCTTTGATTTCTTTTGCATTTTTCTGGATGTCGTCTACGGCGATTGCCACGGCCTTATCCATACCGCGCTTTAATTCAAGCGGGGTCATACCGGCGGCAACGGCTTTTAAGCCTTCGCGTACCATAGAATAAGCTAAAACAGTCGCGGTTGTGGTTCCGTCACCGGCAACATCGTTGGTTTTTGTGGCAACTTCTTTTAAGAGCTGCGCTCCCATATTCTCAAACGGATCTTCCAATTCAACTTCACGGGCAACCGATACACCGTCTTTGGTAACGGTCGGAGCGCCGAAACTCTTATCGAGTAAGACATTGCGCCCTTTTGGGCCTAATGTAACTTTTACCGCACTTGAAATTTGCTCAACACCGGAAAGCAGCTTTTTCCGTGCTTCTTCATTAAACAGCAGTTGTTTTGCCATCTTATGAACTCCTTCATCATTATAACTGAAATTATGCTACGTACTGTAGTTTTTAACGATAGAACGTTTACCGGGTCAAAAATCTCGTAAACGTTCAAAAAGATATGATAGTAACATACAAAAAAAAAGGTAAACCGGCAAGTGATTTAGGAAAATCATCTACCGCCCTTCTAAAGAAGCTGTCCAGTATTGCATAAGTATACCGAACGCGACTGCAACATTAAGCGAGGCTTTGATGCCCTTCATCGGAATGCTGACAATACCGGCGGAAACGCTTTTAAGGGCTTCCGCACTGAGTCCTAGTTCTTCGGAACCAAGCAGGACAATACCTTGTTTTGGAAATGAAAAAGAGGTAATCGGAGTACCGCCGGTCTCAAGCGCAAAGACGGGGAGATCGGCAGGTAGAGCTTCAAGCGGGCAATACACCCACGGCAGAAAGCGGGTGCATCCCATCGCCGAGCG
>CAUVKE010000005.1:0-12676 GCA_963552415.1 uncultured Treponema sp. | reverse complement strand
TCGCATAAGGCCATGTTGGAACAAAACTATACGCGTCCTGCTGTTTCGGAATTCTTTGTATAATATAGCTCCGTCTCCTGATTTTGCGAGCAACACGAACATTGTACGTCCTTGTACAATGTTCGTGTCAAGTTTTTCTAGCGAAAAACTTGCTGCTGCGAGGAACCACCGCCATCCGTGGCGGGTCTGGTACGATTACCCTGCGCTTTATTTCTTCTTCAAATATTTCACGCTGTCGAGGGCGACGGCGGCAATGATGATAAAGCCTTTAAACACGAACTGTAAGTTGGTGTCGATGCCGAGGAAGGTTAGGCAGTACGTCAAACCGGTAAAGATGATAACGCCGAGCACCGCGCCTTCCAGCTTGCCGATGCCGCCGTTAAACGAAATACCGCCGACTACGCAGGCAGCGATTGCGTCCAGCTCATACCCCTGTCCGGTACCCGCGCTCGCATTTGCCTTAAACGCCTCGAAGAAGGCGCCGAAGCCGTAGAAAATCCCCGCCATAATAAACACGCTCATCGTTACTTTGAATACGCTGATACCGCTCACGCTTGCGGCTTCGGCATTGCCGCCGACCGCGTACATATTCTTGCCGAGTACGGTCTTATTCCAGATAAACCACGCAATCGCAATAGCTATCACCGCAGGGATAATCAGCTTGGGGAAGGTTACCAATTCGCCGCCTACAACGCCGAGCTCCCACCGGCCGCCGAAAAAGTCCTTAATACCGGCATCGATGGAACCGACCGGCGTACCGCTCGTCCCAAAGAACAAGAGACCGTAGATAATCAGCTGCGTCGCGAGCGTCGAAATAAAGGGGTGAATTTTCAGCCACGCCGAAAAGAAGCCCGCAAAGGCGCTGAATATCACGCAGAGGATGATGGAAATTCCGAGCGAAAGCACTACCCGTACCGGCATCGCCAGTGCGGTAAAATCCCACGGCCCTAGGCCGAAGAATGTTACGATATTCGTTCCCGGATGGAGAATTAAACCGGTAACCACCGCGCCCATCGCGACCATACGCCCGACGCTCAAGTCCGTACCGGCCAGCAAAATGATTCCCGCAACGCCGAGCGCGTAGAACATACGCACCGAAGATTGTTCCAAAATCGTCAGGATATTTGCAAGGCTCAGGAGGTTCCCGCTGCCCGACAGCGGCGCAACGATAATACACACCACAAAGAAGATCGCAATAGCGATGTACAATCCGTTTGCCAAAAAGAACTGCGCGGGGGTAAACTTATACGCATAATCTTTTAAACCGAGCTTAAAGTCCTCGGAAAAATCGGTTTTACTGTTGCGCAGGTGGATATTTTTCTGTACCCGATCGACATAGACTTGATGCTTCGCATTTTTGCATTTCCACAATGCCGTCTGATACTGATTTTTCGCATCGAAAAGCGCGGACTTAAACGCATTGTTTGCAGCGGTCAATTCCTGCTGCGCTTCCCGCCGTTCATCCTCGGAGGTTTTGCCTGCAAAAGCGGCGGTAATCTCCTGCTTCTTTTTCTCCGCCGCCTCCGTAATGCTTTGCACCTTCTCCGCGTATTCCTGCTTATACCGCGCCGCCTTTGCATTTTCATTCTTTTTTACTTCCTGCTCAAAAGCATCGGAAAGCGCATTCACCCGCTGTATCGCTTTATGCGTCAGCTCTTTTTCTTCATCTTTATGCCTCGCCGCAACGGTCTTAGCCTCTTCAATCTCTTTACGATAGGCTGCAATCCGGGTGTTTTTTTCCTCGGCGCTTATCAATTTATTTTTGCGTACGGCGGCAATCTCCTGCGCCAGTGCGGAAACCTTGTTCACGCCATTTTCGCGCAACGCATCAAGTCGCTCCGTATACTCGGCAAGAACGGCATCTTCGTCCAAGAGCTTTGCCGTATCCGCCTGCGCAATTTGTTCCTGCGTAAACGTGTACTGTGTACTATTTTCGGGTGTATCTTTCATCCTATCCTCCGGTAAATATCCGTGTTCAATTATATTTAATGATTTTCAGCTGTCCAATTATAAGTACCGAGCGGAAAGACGCAGCAGCGCTTCCTGATCGGTGGTAGCGGTATCGACAATACCGGCAAGGCGGTAGTTCGACATAACGGCAATGCGGTTCGTAATGCCTAAAATTTCCGGCATCTCGCTCGAAACAACGATAATCGTCTTTCCCGCTTTCGCCATATTGATAATAAGCTGATAAATTTCGTACTTAGCGCCGACGTCGATACCGCGAGTCGGTTCATCAAGCAACAGAATATCGGGCTGGCGTTCAAGCCATTTGCCGATAATCACCTTCTGCTGATTCCCTCCGCTCAGCGCGCTAATCAGCTCATCCGCAGAAACACACTTTGTGTGCATCGTCTTTATTTCACGGTCGGCGGCCTCCTGCATTTTGCGGTTTGACAGCACACCGAATGTTTTATAGGTTTCAATGTTCGCAATAACGGTATTAAATTTAATGGACGCTTTGGCGAACATCCCGTTGAACTTTCGCTCCTCGGTTACCAGCGCAAAGTTATAGTCCATCGCCTCCTTCGCATTGGAAAAATGAAGCTTCTTACCGTCTAAGAGCATCTCGCCTGACGCAACGGTTCTCAGGCCGAAGATACTTTCCAAAAGCTCGCTCCGTCCCGCGCCGACCAGCCCGTACAGCCCGAAAATTTCTCCCTTTTTAACCGTAAAAGAAATATCCTTTAGCTGAGGTTCATAGCGGGTTGTAATATTCCGCACCTCAAAATAATCCGTTCCGACCTCATTATCCACATCGGGGAAGCGCTTTTCCAACGAACGTCCAACCATCGCCGAAATCAATTCATTCATATTCGTGTCGTGAATATTTTTTGCCAGCGTCAGCCGCCCATCGCGCAGCACCGCCACCTCGCTGCATATCTGAAAAATCTCATCCATCTTATGAGATATATATACGAAAGACACGCCCTTCTTGCTTAACGACCGTACAATGGAAAATAGTTTAATAACTTCCGGTTCCGTCAAAGAAGACGTCGGCTCATCCAGCACGATAACCTTCGCGTTATACGAAACAGCCTTCGCAATCTCTACCATCTGCCGCTGCGAAACGGACATCGTGCGCATAATCGTGCGTGCATTCACATTCATTTTAAGAGACGCAAACAGCGCATCCGCATCCTTTTGCATCTTCACTTCATTCACCGCGCCGAACCGGACAGGATACCTTCCTAAAAAGAGATTATCCATCACAGTACGGTCAAGGCATTGGTTCAGCTCTTGATGCACCATCGCCACACCGTTTTCAAGCGCATCCTTGGGAGACTTAAAATCGATCAAGTTATTCTCAAGGAAAAAGCGTCCTTCGTCCTTCGCATAAATCCCGAACAGACACTTCATCATCGTCGATTTTCCGGCGCCGTTTTCTCCCATCAGTCCGACAACCGCCCCTCTTTTCACCGTCAAACTGATATTTTCCAATACCTTGTTTTTAGCAAAAGACTTTGAAAGATTTTTAATTTCAAGTACCGTGTCTTCCATAGCTATTCCTTAGGGCATCTCTAAAAACTCGGTTAGATTTTTAGAGATGCCCGACGAGTTTTAATTTAAGTCTTTATATCATAATGACTTAAATTAAAACGTCGCAAATTAAAATCAAGGAAAACCTCTAAAAACTGAGGTTTTTAGAGGTTCCCTTTACATGTTTTTTCGGTTTCGGAGCGCAAAGCCCCCTGTGCAGTACATCCGATAACTTTTTTCTTCTTTATATATATTAATTTTTACTATTATTTTGGGCGTTCCCTACTTCAAACGGCAAACGCGGCCTGCCGTTTGAAGTAGGTCGGGCTATCCGCTTGTATCTTTTTAGCGCTTCTGCAAAATCCCGCAGCGCTTCTCCTCGCGTCGAAGGCTGCCGTTGCAATACACCGGCGCTAAAAAGGATACCGCTTCTATCCCGTAACGCTGTCCAAGAATTGACATCCTTGTCAATTCTTGGACGACGAGTTTGCTTATCGCAAACTCGCTTTTGCATGGAACCAGCGGCATCCGTACCGCTATTTGAGAGTACATCCTTGTACTCAGCTTGACTACAAGTTTGTTTCACAAACTTGTTTCTGTTTAATACCACGAACATCCGTGTTCGTTCTGAATTGACACGGACGTCAATTCTTGGACAGTATTAATACTTCAGCTTACCGGTGTAGTCTGCGCCGGAGTTGGTCTTTACCATATTGACGGCGAACGCGTCAAAGTTGTTCAGGTTGGTAAAGCGATCCAAGCAGCTGGATTCGTTCTGTCCGTCGCCCTGTACGATGGTCAGGTCGATGTTCAAAAGCGGAGCGTAGTATTTCAGCGCCGGAACATACGAAGAGGAAAGGAAGTTATCGGCAGAGTTGTAGATTGTCAACAATACCTTTTTCTTATCTGCCTGTGTCTGCTTGATGCCCGTGTCGCGGCTGCCGCCGGAGTAGTTCTGCCAGTTTTCGGCGTTTACGCCCGAGTTTTCCGCCATAACGGCTTTTACGTCTGCCCAGTACTGTACGGGCGCGGTGATCTTATTGCCGTATTTGTCGGCAACGGAGATACCCTTGGTGTATACGTCCTCTCCGGTTAAACCGTCGAGCAAGTTGCGTAATACCTGCAATGTTGCGGTCGCCTGTGCGTCTACGTTCTGAGAAACGGTTCCCGAAAGTTTGCCGTTTCCGATTGCTTCAATCGCGTCTGCGTTTGCGTCATAACCGAAAATCGGAACGCCTGCCGGATAGTTTGAAGCCTGTAAACAGCCCATTGCCATACCGTCGTTGTTGGAAACAACCATGTCGATCTGGTCTGCAAATTTAGTTGCCCAGCCGCCCATTGCTTCGGTCGCGGCGTTTGCATTCCATGTAGAACCGTCGGTTCCGGTCATCGCCTTTCCTTCAAGCTCTACGACCTTTAAGGTTTTTCCTGCGATAGTGATAGAACCAGCCTCAACTACTCCCGGATCGGTGGAACCTGCCCATGTACCGAGCGCCCGTCTGATACCTTCCGTTCTCGCTTTGGAATCGTTATGTCCGACGTCGCCGATGCACAGTACATAGCCCAAAACACCGTCGCCGTTGCGGTCGATCGAAGCGTCAGCCTTTGCAAGGAAGTTCATAATCAGTTCCCCTTGAACGGCTCCGCCGCCTGTAGCGTCAAAACCGACATAGTAGGTCTTGTCGTTCCAGTTCATCGTCGTCATGTCGATTGTTCCGGTCGTCGGGTCGGACGGCTGCCGGTTAAAGAATACGAGCGGCTTGTCTTTGTTGAGCGTCGCGGTGCTTTTCCCGCCGCAGCTTGCAAGAACCAAGAGGCTGCACGCCAGTACAGCCAATCCAACTTTGTGAGATACCTTTGAAATTGCTTTCATATAATATCTGCCTCCTCAAAATAAGTCGCAACAGTATCACCGCCCGTTGCGGCGTACTGCTGACACTGTTCCGTATTATACTATATAGAAGGAATTTTTTCAAAACTGTTTTCGCTTTTTTTAGAGGTGCTCTCAAAACATAAATTTAGGAGTAGACGTTCTTTTTTAAATAAAAAGAAAGGTGTACGACTTTACGTGCGTGCTATTCTCAGCATTGCAACACTCAACACTGTAACTATTAAAAAAGGCAGAAACGCGCCAGCAAGCGGAGAGATATATTCCCACTTTGCAAAAAGCATGGTCATCATTTCGGTAACATAATAGAGAATTGCAAGGGCTAAGCTGAAAAGCAAACTCATCAACAAGATATTTTTTTTAAAACGCCCGCCGACGGAAACGGAAAAAAATAAAACGATAAACGCCGTAAACGGAAATGAAAAGCGTCGGTAATATTGAGAAAGATATTCATGATACGGTAAGCCCATTTTTTTTAAACTGTTGATAAAAACTTTTGCCTGTGCAATAGTCATCTCATCGATAGACGTAATATTCCGCTGAAAGGTTTCGGGAGGTTCCGAAAAAAGTTTTTCATCAATACAGTCTTGATAGAGGACTTCATACTCATCGGTAAAAGTATAGACCGATTTATCCATTACCTCCCAATGATCGGTTTGCCAACGTGCAAAATCACCTTTTATAATAGTAGAAAAATCACCCGATTCGCTGCGCATCACAATCAGCACATTGCTCAATTCTTTTTGAGTATCATCATAATAATCGGCAAAATACACAATCTTACCCGAATCGGATAAAATGACTACATCACTGCTGTTCAAATTCTGCTCGGGTTCGAGGATGGAATTTACCAGCGCAATTTTTTGTTTCTGAAAACGAATTAAAATACGGTCTTCAAAATAAAACATCCCGATCGATAGCAAAAATCCGCACAACACAAGCGGCGCTACCAATACGGCGAGCGGCATACCGGACGCAAAAATTGAGGTAAGTTCATTTTTTGCGTACATATTCCCCATCGTATACGAACTTGCAAACAACACCGAAAGCGGCATTGCAAACGATATACACTTGGGCAAATACAAATACATCACTCGAAGCAGTGTAACAAAACGTACGTGGTTTTGCAGATACTGTGCCAGATTAAGAAAGAGATCGCCGAGCTGCAACAACAGAATAAAAAATAAAATCGTTATCACAAAAACGGGAAAAAAAAGCTGCAATAAATATCGTTGAAGAATTTTCATCTAAACAATCTTTTACCGAAGATCACTATGGATGCAGCAAAGACCATCATATTCGGCACCCACATAGCGGAAGTTCCATCCCAGTCAAGCCGTAAGCAGAGCGTCTGCCCACCCATAAACAACGCCCAATATGCAACGGCAATCAAAAGACCTAAAACGAATCCCATACCTTGATTATTCACCTTGCCGGCGCTGCTGATGGCAAAGGCCAGCAGTACAAAAAAGAAGGCACCGAAAGGAATGGAAAATTTCTTATGTAATTCCATCCGATACAGATTGAGAGTCCGCCTATCCTCATTTTGTGCTTGTTTTTCTTTTACATCTTTATAGAGGTCAAGCGAGGACATTTCAGACGGCCCAATCGTATTAAAATAAGAAGATTTAATACTCTTTGCAAGCACATTATACGTAAGCGCCTCTCCGCCCGCCGCGTCATATTTTTTTCGATCTGAAGGATTTAAGATAAGAAGGTGGGGATTCAACATTTTAAGCGCCATTACAATCGAAGGATCATCGGATTTTCCAACCTCGGCAGTCTGTGTACCGAGTATACGGAATGCTTTATCGGCATTCTTATCGACAATGAGCAGATTATGAATTTTCCCATCTTTTATCAATCCCGTTACAACCACTGCATTACGATTACGTTTTATCGAATAGGAAGCAAGCTCCAGCGCAGGGGTTGAGGTTGCAATATCCCAATAAACGCGCCTAAAGTTGACGGCGCTGGCAGGGAGCAACACATCATTGGTAAAAAAAGAAACAATCGAAACCAACAAACCGACCAGCAACACCGGTAACATTACAAAACGAGGCGAAATACCGAGCGCATTCATGGAAAGGAATTCCAAATCACTGACAAAACGGCCGATACCCATGAGCGTACCGATCAAGGCGGCAAAGGGAGCCGCATTCGCGATAACCGCAGGCAGCGAATACAGCATCAGCAGAGCAACATCTTTAAACGGAGCTTGTTTTGAAAGGACATCTTCCGCCAATAACAGGATATTATTGACAAAAAAGATAAAGAACAAAAATAAAAAGCAGACAAAAAAGTACAGCGACATCTCTTTTAAAATATACAAAAAAAGCTGCTTTTGTCTTATGCCCCTCATATTCTCTTCAATCTCCGAAACGTAAAAATACTAATAGCTCCGAATACGGGGCGGCGGTAGAGGCATTTTTCTTTTTATAATGACTCCATTGTATGATTTACGCAATGCCGGTAGAACCGTAGCCGCCGGTGCCTCGTCCTGTTTTTGAAAGTGCATCAGTTTGTACAAAGCTCACCTGAACCGCCTGAGCAACCACGGCTTGTGCAATTCTATCGCCGTTCCGGACGGTAAAGGGTTCGCTGCCGAAGTTTACCAACAGCACGCACAATTCTCCGCGGTAATCGGAATCCACTGTACCGGGGGTATTGAGCACCGTAATACCGTACTTGAGCGCAAGCCCCGACCGAGGACGTACTTGCAGCTCATACCCCACAGGTAATTCAACAAAAAGCCCCGTCGGGATGAGTTTACGCTCCATCGGATTCAGCGTTATCGGTTCCGCCAGATATGCATGTAAGTCCGCGCCCGCGGAACCGGACGTTTGATATTCAGGCAGTAAGGCTCCTTCCTTGAGTACGGAAAAAACCTTTACTGCCCCATCAGCAATACTCACTGTTTTTCCTCAGTGAACGGCTTAATGGCTGCCGTTTTTTTCCTGCTCTTCGCAGGCATCGATATACGAAAGATTTAAGCGGCCGAGCTTGTCGATTTCCAAAAGCTTGACGGGTACCTTTTGTCCTTCCTGCAACACATCGGTAACTTTTTCGATGCGGCTGCGCGACAGTTTGGAAATATGACAGAGTCCTTCCTTGCCGGGAAGAATTTCGATAAAAGCGCCGAAATCCTTGATGCACTTAACGGTTCCTTCATAAATTCTGCCCACCTCAGGATCTTCTACGATGCCGATAACCGCAGCCTTGGCTCCGAGCGCGGACGAAGAATCCCGCCCGTAGATGGTAACCGTACCGTCGTTTTCGGTATTGATTGTTACATGGTATTGTTCGGACAGCGCCTTGATAATCTTTCCGCCCGGCCCGATGAGCGCTCCGATCTTATCAACCGGAATCTTGAGCGTTTCAATCCGCGGCGCATACTTAGACACCTGCTCGGAGGGTTTTGAAATAGTCTGATTCATAATGCCAAGGATATGGAGCCGGCCTTTTTTTGCCTGCTCGAGCGCTTTTTGCATAATCTCAGCGGAAACACCGGCGATTTTAATATCCATCTGGAAGCCGGTGATACCTTCTGCGGTGCCGGCAACTTTAAAGTCCATATCGCCGAGGTGATCTTCTTCGCCCAGAATATCGGAGAGTACCGCAAAGCGGCTTCCATCGGTAATTAAGCCCATTGCAATACCGGCTACCGGTTTTTTCATCGGGACGCCGGCGTGCAGCAGCGAAAGTGTACCGCCGCACACGGTTGCCATCGAAGAAGAACCGTTGGATTCCAAAATTTCGGAAACGACACGGATAGTATACGGGAACGCTTCACGCGACGGAATCATCGGCATCAGCGAGCGGTGCGCAAGGTGTCCGTGCCCGATTTCACGGCGTCCGGTACCGAGCCGTCCTACCTCACCAACCGAATAGGGCGGGAAGTTATAATGCAGGATAAAATTCTCACGGCGGTCGCCTTCGATATCATCATAAACTTGTTCATCAAACACGGTACCGAGCGTAACAACGGCGAGCGACTGTGTTTCCCCGCGGGTAAACACTGCAGAACCGTGCGGCCGCGGCAGCACACCGATCTCGCAGGTGATGGGACGAATATCTTCCAAGCCGCGCCCGTCAACCCGCAAGCCTTTTTCCAGTATGTTTTCGCGCAAAATGTGGTATTCCATGTCGTCGAATAAAGCGGCAAAAAGCTTCGCCTGTGTTTCATCGGCGAGCTGCTCCGCATATTCTTCGGCAAGCGCCTTTCTGATGGCATCGCAGGCTTCGCGGCGCTCCACCTTGCCCTTCGTATATAAGGCCTTGGAAAGTTCGGGATAAGCCTTTGCATAAATCGCATCTTTATTTGCGAGCGTCGCATTCACCGGTGCAAGCGGCAGTTTTTCCTTTCCGCACGCCGCGCGGAGCTCATTTTGCAGCGCGCACATTGCTTTGATAAACTCGTGAGCCTTCTCCAAGGCCTTGAGCATGATCTCTTCCGAAACCTCGTGAGCGCCGCCCTCTACCATCGTAATGCCTTCAGCGGTACCTGCGACAACGATTTCCATATCAGCCTTTTCAATCTGGCTGAACGTCGGGTTTATCACAAACTCGCCGTCGAGGTATGCAACGCGAGCGCCCGCAACCGGCCCGTTAAACGGAATGTCGGAAATAACAACCGCAGCCGAACTTGCAATAACCGCTAAAATATCCGGCGGATTGATCATATCCGAGGAAATACAGGTCGGTACAATTTGAATTTCCCGCCCGAAGGCTTTTTCAAACAGCGGCCGCATCGGACGATCGATGAGCCGCGAAACTAATATCTCTTTATCCTTAGGACGGCCTTCCCGTTTGATAAAACCGCCCGGTATCTTTCCCGCTGCATAGTATTTTTCATTATAATCGACGGTTACCGGCACATAATCGAGTCCCTCAACTGCCGTAGATGACGCACACACTGTCGCCAACACTGCGGTTCCGCCGTACTGCGCATAAATAGCTCCGTTTGCCTGTTTTGCCAGATGGCCTGTCTCTAAAATTAACTCTTCGTTTCCGATCTTATACGTTACTCTCTGTCTCATAATCTTTCCTTCCATAATTACTCAAATTGCTTTACTTACGGGCATCGTTCAAAACCTCACGTTCGATTTTGCGATGCCCTTATAAAAAACGGCTACCCATCTTTTTTGATAGGTAACCGTTTCGTGCCGCTTAAATCGATAGCAGGCGCTTCTAAAACTCGGCTGAATTTTTAAAGCCCCTATATGCGCATTAAGCAGCCTGATCTTATTTGCGCAAGCCTAACTCTTTAATAAGGGCACGATAGCCTTCGAGGTTGGTACGCTTGTAATACTTTAACAAGCGCCGGCGCTGTCCAACCAATACCAAAAGTCCCCGCTGGCTGCTCTTATCTTTTTTATTGATTTTGCAGTGCTCGGTGAGCTGGCGGATCCTATCGGTCAGCAACGCAATCTGAACTCTCGTATTGCCCGTATCCTTTTCGTTTGCACCGAATTTCATAACAACCGATGCGGCGTGTTCTTTTGTAAGTGCCATTTCTTACTCCTTCCGTATAAATTCCAATTTATGTATCAATGTTCCTGCGGCAGGCAGAACCGGCGCTGCGGTCTCTTCGGAAACTCTAAGCAAAGCATCCGTAATCTTCACCCGTACGGGAATAATCGCTCCCGACTGTAAATATGCGCAGGCTGAATACTGTCCACTCTGTGGGAGAATCTGTGTTACAGCCGATTTTTCGATAGACCATACAGCATTCTCTCTCCGCTGGACTATTTTTGCGACATCTAAGAAAAAAGGATACCCGAGGAGGTCTTTTGCAAGGGTGAAATCAGCTTGTTCGACGGCCTGCCGTATTGCGCTTGAGCTGATACGCTCATGCCGTGCCGAATAAAGCTGTTCGATGGAATCAAAACAAAAGCCTCTTTCACGAGCAAGGCGCTGTAACTCCCCTACTCCCGTATCATGGCGATACCCGCAGGTAAAATCACTGCCAACGGCAAGATATTTTATGCAGATAGTTTTTATTAGTATGTCAAAAAATACAGCGCCCTTCATTTTAGCGAAATCAGCGGAAAAGTCAATCAGCACGGTAAAGCTAAATCCTTGCTCGGCAAATTTTTGCAGCCTCATCTCCAGCGTAGAAACATCACCCGCATACGTGCTGCCCGCCTTAACGAACCGAGGGGAGCGGAAAAAAGTGATAATTCCCGCAGGGATGCCCTTATGCCGTGCAGCCTTCAACACCGCCGATAAGATACATTCGTGCCCGCGGTGCGGCCCGTCAAACCCGCCTATCGAAATAGCGGAACCTTGCGGATACAAGTTTTCTTCCTTTATTAAATCATCCCAATAGATAATCTTCATCACTCCAGCCTATCAGGGCAAACGCCTCAGATTCTTTGTAATATACGCCGCACGAATCAATTTACACATCTGATGCGGTTGCCCTATCTCAACTAAATACAGCCTCATAATGAAACCGGTTACCGTTTTTTGTGATCAGACCTGCGCAGCGCCCTTCGTAAAATACTGCGATAGTTCCGCCGTCCGACAGCAGCTGCGCACTCGTAAACAAATCTCCGCTGATGGGCTTTCCGTTCATAAATGCCGGATAATATTTTTCTTGAAGCTTCGCTATTTGAAAATGCATAGCCCGGCTAATCTCTTCGCTTAAAGGCAGCGCAGCCTGCGTTACCTCTTCTTCGGTAACCGAATACGGCTTGTTTTCCGTCATCGGCGAGTATTCCAAAGCCGGTATCCTTTCCGGATTAAGCACAGCGGTACTTCCGAAAGGAGGCAACGCTGAAAAACCGGCCGCCTGTTCAAGGGTAAACGGCCCGACCGCCGTTCTGCGGAGCGCATACACATACGCGGCGGAACCGCATCGATGGGCAATGTCCCGCACCAATGAACGGATATACGTTCCCTTGGAGCAGCGCACGCACAATACAGCGCCACGTACTTCTTGAGCCGTACTCAATGCTGCTGCATCCGCTTCGAGATGTTCGGCTCCCGTATTCGGCCAGGGGTTTTCAGAATCCGCCATATCAGCTTTCGGTGCATAAAAAATTTCTTCGATGTCGATACTGTAAATTGTAACGGTTCGAGGCGGTACGGTTACCGCTTCTCCGCGCCGTATTCTATCGGAAAGCCTCTCTCCTGCTTGCTTTACCGCCGAATAAACAGGCGGCACTTGCTCGATGGTTCCGGTCAGCTGTTTGATTGCCGCAATAAAGTCGGCATACGCCGGAAGCGGTTTTTCGGCGATGACGGCGCCTTCGGGGTCAAGCGTATCGGTTTCTTTCCCAAAATAGAACAGTACGCGGTAGG
>CAUVKE010000004.1:0-13199 GCA_963552415.1 uncultured Treponema sp. | reverse complement strand
ATATGGAGATCACCGGATAAAATTTCAAGTTGACCGGGTTTTGCAAAATCGGCTGCACTAACGGAGCAGGGGCCTTTAAACTCAAACAAAAAGACATCTTGTTCAATCTCATTCGGAAGCCGCAGCCGCATTTGTTTCAGGTTATTCAAAACTTCCATCGTGTCTTCAGTTACGCTTGGAATTGCTTCAAACTCGCTGGAGATACCATGCGGCACATCATCAGCGCCGTAAGAGGTAATTTTTACAGCGGAAATAGCATACCCTTGTATCGAAGACAACAAAACACGCCGCAAACAGTTGCCGATCGTTGTGCCGAAGCCTGTTTCAAAGGGAGACGCCGTAAATTTACCATAGCTGTCATTTGAGACATCCGCTGCAAATTCCAGACCTTTTGGTTTTTTGAATCCTTTTAAAAGATTTTTACGAGCCATTCAAACTCCTTTTTATTAGATGCGGCGGGTCTTGCGGGGACGGCAGCCGTTATGCGGAATAGGGGTTACGTCGTTAATGGAGCGAACTTTAAGCCCCATAACGCCAAGTGTTCTGATTGCGGATTCGCGGCCTACGCCGGGTCCCTTCACAAATACGTGAACTTCCCGCAATCCATACTGCTGAACACGCTGTACAGCCGTTTCAGCGACTGTCTGTGCAGCAAAGGGGGTAGATTTTTTCGCACCGTTAAAGCCCAATCCGCCGGAGGATGCCCAAGACAACGCATTGCCCTTCAAATCGGTTATGGTAATAATGGTATTATTAAAGGTTGCCTGAATATAGACATTTCCTTCATATACGCTTTTCTTTTCTTTTCGTTTTTTTGCAGTTGTAGCCACAGCTTATCCTCCAAAATTACTTCTTCTTACCTGCAACGGTCTTCTTTTTACCTTTGCGAGTACGGGAATTGGTTCTTGTACGTTGTCCGCGGACGGGCAAACCCTTTCGATGCCGAAGACCGCGATAGCAGCCGATATCCATCAAGCGTTTGATGTTTAAGGCAACTTCGGTGCGAAGCCGACCTTCAACCTTGTAGTCCTGATCGATAACGGCACGGATAGCGGCAAGTTCATCTTGATTTAAATCGTTGATCATCCGCATCGGATCAATTTTCGACTTTTCGCAAATTGCTTTTGCAGATGAGTGAGATATTCCATAGATATACGTCAACGCGATATTAACATGTTTATTGGGGAGGTCGACCCCAGAAATACGAGCCATCTTTTAGTTTCCTCCATTAGCCTTGGCGCTGCTTGTGTTTGGGATTAGTGCAGATAATCCGCACAATTCCGTTGCGTTTAATAACCTTACATTTATCGCAAATAGGCTTTACGCTGGTTCTTACTTTCATATTGTTTTTCTCCCATAAAAAGTCAAGAAGAAAGTATCAACTTTCGATTGACTTTTTACGCACGTTCGCAACGAAGTGAGAACGTGCAGATGATATACAAGTTTGCACTTGAGCAAACTTGGGTAAATAAAAGCTGTACTATTTGTACGGCTTTTATTTTACACTCCTTAACAAAAGAATAACCTTTCTCGAAATACTACAGATTCCGTGATCTGAGCTTTCCTCGTTTTACCAACCCCTCGTGATGGTGCATTTTAAGCTGCGCTTCGATTTGACTCATCGTATCAAGATCAACGCCAACCAAGATGAGAAGCGAGGTTCCGCCCATCAGCATCGAAATCGATTGAGGGAAACCGAAAATGGTCTGTATTACAGTCGGCAAGACAGCAATCAGCGCCAAATACAACGAACCGGGTAAAATCAGCCGGTTTAAAATTCGCTGCAAGTATTCCTCGGTTTTATCGGTTCTAATTCCGGGAATAGAACCTCCGTTTTCCCTTATCTGCTTTGCAATTTCTGTGGGGTTTAACGAAATCTGTGTATAAAAATATGCAAAAAACACAATAAGGATCAAATAGAAAATATTATACCACCAGCCGTTCGGGCGTAAGAAATGCGCAAGGCTGTTCAGCCATCGAACATTCGGCCCTATCGTTGTCGCAATCGAAATCGGAAACGTCAAAAACGATGAGGCGAAGATGATCGGGATAACACCCGACGGATTGATCTTAAACGGAATGTAGGTGTTTTGACCGCCATACATTTTCCGTCCGACAACCCGCTTCGCATAGTGCACCGGTATCTTCCGTTGCCCTTGCTGCTCATAAACAACCAGTACGATAATACCGACAAACATAATCAACGCGATAACGACAAAAACGAGGTTCAATTCACCGAGCCGCACCAGCCGAATCATCTGCGAAACGGCATGGGGTAACCGGACAATAATACCCGCAAAGATAATCATCGAAATACCGTTTCCAATACCACGCGCCGTAATCTGCTCACCCAGCCAGACCGTTATCATGGTACCCGTTGTTACGGTAAGCATCGTAACAAAGATGTACATAAACCGACTCTGAAGTACAATAGCGCCGGGTATCATATACGCATAAAAGGTTACCGCATACGATTGAATCAATGCGACAAACACGGTAAGAATACGCGTCCATACCTGTATCTTTTTCCGGCCGCCGTCATCTTCCGCAATCTTTTTCAAACTCGGAAATACGAATAACGCAAGCTGCATCAAAATTTGAGTTGAGATATACGGCATAACGCCAAGCATGAATACGGAAAAGTTGGAGAATGCTCCGCCGACAAAGAAGTCCATATAATCGACAAAAGCATTTCCCCGTACCTGCGATTGGAAATATGCCGATAAGGCGTGGGGATCAATACCGGGAATAGTCAGTACCGATCCCAAGCGAAATACGATCAAAATTCCAATCGTAAACAGAATACGATCGCGTAATTCTTTTATCCGAAATACATTTACAAGTGCATTGTTAGCCATGTATGAAGCCCGCCTGTTTAGCCGTTTTGTTTAACGACCGTCCCGCCGGCTTTTTCAATCTTTGCCTGCGCCTGTGCGGAAACTTTATCTACATCAACCGTCAACTTTTTCGTAAGTTCTCCGGAAGCGAGCACTTTTACCAAAGTAGTCTGTTTTTTTACCAGCCCCTTTGCTTTCAGCGTTTCTTTATTAACGGTTTCCCCATCGGAATATTTTTCGTCGATCATAAATAAATTGACGACCGAATACGTTTCCTTAAAGGGATAGTTGGAAAAGCCTTTTTTTGCAACACGACGATACAACGGCATTTGTCCGCCTTCAAAACCGATATAGGTTTTACCGCCGGAGCGTGCATTCTGGCCTTTGTTTCCCTTACCCGATGTCGTTCCCCGACCGGATGAAGAACCGCGGCCTACAATGCGCTTCTTTTTATTTGCCCCTTTCGGCGCATTCAATATAAAATCAGACATTAATCAAGCTCCTCTGTTTCAACTAAGTGAGAAACCGCCCGTACCATACCCAAGATGGCGGGAGAAGCGGAGTGCTCAACTACGGAATGCAATTTTCCAAGCCCCAAGGAACGGACGGTTGCACGAACCGGCTTTTTTTGTCCAATGGTACTTTTAACTAACGTAATCCGAATTTTCTTTGCCATAGTTTACCCCCAGACATCCGTAATAGACTTTCCGCGGTTCTTAGCAATCGTTTTAGCATCCATCAATTCCGATGCAGCCTCGAAAGTCGCCCGCACAACATTTACTGCGGAGTTTGACCCCAAGGATTTTGAAAGAACATTCGCTGCTCCGGCTGCTTCCATAATTGCACGAATAGTACCGCCTGCAATAATTCCCGTACCGGAACGAGCGGGGCGAAGCAATACCGAAGAACCCTTGAACTTAGCCTGCACTTCATGCGGAATAGTGCCGTTTTTCAGTGGGATATAAATCATATTGGCTTTCGCCTTTTCAATGCTCTTCTTAATGGCCTGGCTTACATCATTCGCCTTGCCGAAGCCGTATCCCACGTGTCCGTTCTGATCACCGACAACCGTTAATGCGGAAAAAGAGAAACGGCGGCCACCCTTTACAACCTTTGCAGTCCGGTTTAACTTAACCAGCTTTTCTACCAGTTCCTTCTCGCGATGCGAACTGTCTCTGTTAAAATCTTTCTGACGATCCATATCCGCTCCTAGAAATTTATTCCCGCTTTCCGGGCACCGTCTGCAACCGCCTGTACCACACCGTGATACAGATAACCGTTCCGATCAAAAACAACCGTCGTAATATTCTTTTCCTTGAGGCGCCGACCGAGTTCTTCCCCGATTTTTGCTCCGGATTCGATATTTGCCTTTAAAGGCTTAAAATCTTTTTCGAGCGTGGATACCGATGCAACAGTTACACGTGCGTCATCATCGATAACCTGTACCGAAATATTCTTATTACTGCGGAACACAGTCATACGCGGACGTTCAGCTGTTCCATAAATCCGTTTACGGATATGAACCTTACGCTTAAATCTCTTTCTATCTTTCTCGATTCGCTTTTTAAACATAGTACCTATCCTTATTTAACACCGGTCTTACCGACTTTGCGCTTAATGACTTCGGTTTCATAACGGATACCCTTTCCCTTGTAGGGTTCAGGTAATCTGAGTTTACGGATCTGCGCTGCAAATTCGCCGACTTTTTCCTTATCAATACCGGAGATAATAATTTTATTTCCCTGCGGTTCAACCTTTACTTCAATGCCTTCGGGGATCAACGCGATAAAATCGTTTGAATAGCCCAAAGCCATTACCAACAGTTTGCCCTGCACTTCGGCACGGTAACCGACGCCGTTAACAACCAAGGTTTTAGAAAAGCCCTGACTGACGCCCACGACCATATTGTGAATTAAATTCCGATACAACCCGTGAAATGAGCGGGCTTCTTTGGTATCGTTTACCCGCGTTACGGAAACCTCAGAGTTTTCAAACTTTACCTGTACCAGCGAATTATAGCTACGGGAAAGTTTCCCCTTGGGGCCTTCAACGGTCAACGCACCATCGGCAATATTGATTTTTACTCCGGCAGGAACAGCCACCGGAAGTTTTCCAATTCTTGACACACTCGCCTCCTACCAAACTTTGCAGATAAGCTCGCCGCCGACCTGCTTTTCGCTTGCGTGCTTGCCGGTGATAACGCCCACCGAAGTTGAAAGAATAAGAGTACCGTACCCGTTATATACGCGGGGAAGCATCTTATATCCTGAATATACGCGGCGTCCGGGTGTAGACACTTTTTCAATACCATGGATAACGGGTAATTCATTATCATCGTATTTTAAGAACATCCGGATCGTACTTGCGCCGGCTTCGTTAAGTCTTTTAAAGTTCTTAATAAAACCTTCGGTTTTCAAAATCTTCACAATTTCAAGTTTTAACTTTGAAGAAGGCACATCGACTTTCTCATGACCGGCTGCCGCTGCATTCCGAATCTTTGTAAGCATATCTGCGACGGGATCTGAAACGCTCATTTTTTACCTCCTACCAACTTGATTTTGTAACGCCAGGTATCTGGCCTTCACTTGCTAATTTGCGAAAACAAATACGGCACATCTGAAATTTTCTCATATATCCGCGCGGACGACCGCATACTCTGCAGCGATTATATTGGCGGCTGGAATACTTCGGCGTGCTGTTTGCCTTATTTATCATTGCTGTTGTTGCCATGAAAACCTCTCTTACTTTCTAAAGGGCATGCCGAACTTCAAAAGAAGCGCCCGCGCCTCTTTATCGGTTTTTGCCGTCGTTACGACGTTGATATTCAAACCTGCAATCTTTTCGATTTTATCAAAGTCGATTTCAGGGAAAATAATCTGTTCCGTAACACCTAATGAATAATTTCCTCTCCCGTCAAACCCATTCGGATTGACACCGCGGAAATCTTTAACACGAGGCAGCGCAATATTAATAAAGCGATCCAAAAATTCATACATTTTGGCTCCGCGCAATGTTACCATTGCCCCGATTTCATGTCCTTCACGAAGTTTAAAGTTAGCGATACTTTTCTTTGCCTTTGTTTTTACCGCTTTTTGGCCGGTAATAATACCGAGGTCGGTTACTGCAGCATCAAGCAATTTTTTATTTGTCAATGCTTCGCCAACCCCCATACTGAGTACGATTTTAACAAGCTTCGGCACCTGCATAACCGTAGTATAGCCGAACTCTTTTGTAAGCTCAGGCGTTATCGTTTCCGTATAGATTTTCTTAAGCCGTGGCACATAATTGCTCATTATAATACTTCTCCACCCTTACGGCAAAAACGCACTTTTTTATCGCCGTCCATCTTATATCCAATGCGAGATACGCCGCTTTTCTTACCGACTATCATGACATTTGAAATATGTATCGGCATCTCGATTTCGGCAATTCCGCCCTGATCCTGCTGAGAACGCTTGCGCATTGCTTTTTTACCCATATTGACGCCCTGAATAATCACTTGATTCTTTTCAGGTAAAACACGCAATACGGCACCGCGCTTTCCTTTCTCGCTTCCCGCAATCACTTCTACCGTATCGTTCTTACGGATCTTGATTTTTCCTTCCATAAATGCTCAATCTCCTTATAGAACTTCAGGCGCAAGCGATACGATTTTCATAAAATCCATATCACGCAGCTCGCGCGCGACAGGCCCGAAAACACGCTTACCCTTGGGGTTCTTATTCGCATCGACCAATACACAAGCGTTATCGTCAAAGCGGATATATGTCCCGTCAGGACGGCGATATTCTTTAGAAACGCGAACGATAACCGCTTTTTCTACAGAACCCTTTTTAATTGTAGACGTCGGAAGTGCATCCTTTACCGCTACTACAATAATATCACCGATACCGGCATACCGGCGGTGAGATCCGCCGAGCACCTTAATACACTGTACAATTTTTGCACCCGAGTTATCGGCAACGTTTAATCTTGTTTCTACTTGAACCATAATATAGACGCTCCTTACTCGTTATTTTGCACGCTCAATAATCTCCGCCAAACGCCAGCATTTTTCCTTGCTGATCGGACGGTTCTCTACAATACGCACCGTATCACCAATGTGAGCTGTATTTTGTTCGTCATGCGCCTTATACTTTTTTGTATTGAGCACATACTTTTTATACAGCCGATGAAGTTTCTTGGTAGCGACCTGCACAACAATGGTTTTATCCATTTTATCGCTGGTTACCAAACCAACAAACTCGCGGTTCCCGGATTTCTTTTTTGCCGTTGTTTCTTCCACGGGCCTGCTCCTACTCTGCACTTACACCGGCTAGTTCTTTCTGCCGGATAAATGTGTTCAGCGCTGCAATTTCGCGGCGCATAGACCGTTTCAGCATAGGGTTCTCTACGTGTCCCACTACAAACTGAAACCTCAAATCCATATATTTTTGTTTAAGTTCGCTCCGCTTTGCCACCAATTCAGCAAGGGATAAATCTTTATAGTTCGGCTTTTTCATTCGGAAAACTCCATCTTAGTTATCGCGCGGCTGCTCGGCAAAGCGTGTCTTAAACGGAAGTTTACTTCCTGCCAAACGCATAGCCTCTTCCGCAAGCGAGCGATCAATACCGGTAAGCTCAAACAGCACCGTTCCGGGTCTTACAACAGCGACCCAATATTCCGGAGCTCCCTTACCTTTACCCATACGTGTTTCAGCCGGTTTTTTCGTATACGGCTTATCGGGGAATACACGTATCCACAACTTACCGCCGCGCTTTACCTTTCTGTTTAAAGCAACACGAGCAGCTTCGAGCTGGCGATTAGTCAGCCAAAAGGGTTCAAGCGATACCAATGCAAATTCACCGAAGTCGATATGATTACACCGCGTTGCGTTTCCCTTAACTCTACCGCGCTGAATTTTGCGGTATTTTACTCTCTTAGGACTTAAAGCCATCGCTTAATCCCTCCCTGCTTCCGCACGCTCGCCGCGACCTTTTTCCGACCGAGGAGCGCGTTCCTTGCGCTGTTTTTTTAACAATAAACCGGCGTCATCTTTTTGGTCGCTGCCGTACATCATACCGCTATAGAGCCAAACTTTTACACCGATTTTTCCGTAGGTGGTATGCGCTTCCGCAAAACCGTAGTCGATATCCGCACGGAGTGTGTGCAAGGGTATCCGCCCTTCCTTCATTTCTTCGGTTCGGGACATTTCCGCACCGCCGAGACGGCCTGAAACACGGATTTTAATTCCCTGAGCACCGGCCTTCATCGTAGAAAAGCAGCCTTGCTTTAAGGCTTTTCTAAAAGAGGCGCGCCCCATCAGCTGACGAGCAACATTCTGGGCAACGAGAGAAGCATTTAATTCGGCACGCTTCACCTCTTTAATCTTGATCTGAACTTTTTTATTCAGCTCTTTCTGAATAATAGCGCCGATTTTTTCAATATTGGCACCTTTCGTTCCGATGATTACACCCGGCCGCGCAGTATGAATAACAATTGTTACACGCTGGGGATGACGGATGATTTCGATGTCGGCGACATCCGCATTTTTACACTCAGGCATCGTCTGGAGCATTGCGCGAATCTTTAAGTCTTCGTGCAACAAATCTGCGTATTCTCTCGGACTTGCATACCAGCGAGACGCCCATGTTTTGTTAATTCCAAGTCTTAACCCGATAGGGTTTACTTTCTGTCCCATACTTACGCTCCCGCCTTTTCGTCAACTATTACCGTAATGTGACACATTCGTTTTAATTGAACATCCGCACGTCCGCGGCCGCGGCACCATAAGCGCTTGAGTCTCGGTCCTTCATCAATACGGATCTCTTTGATATAGAGCATATCTTCATCCAGTTTTTTATTACCGTTCAAAGCATTCGAGGCAGCCGACTTAACCGTCTGTGAAATCAGCGCTGCCCCTTTATTGGGTATGTGCTCTAAGATCGCCATCGCATCGGTATAAGACTTGCGTTTAATCACATTCGCAACCGGTCGAACTTTTGTCGGAGAAGCAATAAAATACTTTATCGTAGCGCGGTAACCGTTTTTTGCAGTTGTTTCAGCCATTATTTCCACCTACTTTTTCGCCGCTTTCTTATCCGAGCCGCCGTGCCCGCGGAAAATACGGGTAGGAGCGAACTCGCCAAGCTTGTGTCCAACAAATTCCTCTGTGATATACACAGGGATCCATGATTTACCGTTGTATACCGAAATAGTAAAACCGACCATCTCAGGTATAATCGTGGAGCATCGGGAGTAAGACTTAACCATCTTTTTTGTTTTCTGATCTCCCGTCTTGCTCATTTCAACAACCTTTTTGTACAGGCTTTTTTCTACAAAAGGGCCTTTTTTAACAGATCTTGACATTCTCTACTCCCTACTTCCGCCGTGAAACAATAAACCGATCCGAAGTATTCTTCTTCTTACGGGTTTTATATCCCTTACAAGGCTGACCCCACGGAGTAACAGGATTACGTCCTTTTCCGCGTCCTTCACCACCACCAAGCGGGTGATCGACAGGGTTCATAGCCATACCGCGTACGGAAGGACGAATACCGCGCCAACGAGCACGCCCCGCCTTTCCCAAATTGATATTCATGTGCTCGGCATTTCCAACTTCACCGATTGTTGCATAGCATTTTTTATGCACCAACCGAGTTTCTCCGGATGGAAGCCGCAACGTCACATAATCACCTTCTTTTGCAGCAATGAGCGCAGCAGCACCGGCGGAACGAGCCATTTGCCCACCCTTTCCCAGCGTCAACTCAACATTATGGACGGTAAAACCGACCGGTATGGATTCAAGCGGCAACGCATTCGCAAGCTCAAGTGCAGCCATTGTTCCGCTCATAATTTTTTGTCCAACCTTCAACCCTTTAGGAGCAAGGATGTATCGTTTTTCGCCGTCGGCGTAAAAGATCAATGCGATATTTGCACTCCGGTTCGGATCATATTCGATAGTTCGAACCGTACCCGGAATACCGTACTTATTGCGTTTAAAATCGATCTCACGATACTTCCGCTTATGTCCACCGCCCTGATGCCGAACGGAAATACGCCCATGGCTATCCCGCCCTGCATTGGATTTTTTTCCGGTCGTAAGGCTTTTTTCAGGTTTCTGCGCAGTGATTTCATCACGCAGCAAGTCAATTCGACCGCGCATACCCGGTGTTATAGGCTTATATAATTTAAGAGCCATTTATCTTCCCCTTCAAAGCAGCGATAAGTGCTGTTATGCACCTTCAAAAACTTTAATCGATTCGCCTTCAGCAAGCGTCACAATAGCTTTTTTCCAGCTTGCAGTCTTACCTGCCCGATAGCGAACTCGACGCATTTTTCCGTCGACGTTTACAACAGCACAATTAAGCACTTTCACATTAAAAAGCTTCCGTACTGCTTCCTTAATCTGCACCTTTGTAGAGCGCGGATCCACCTTAAAAACATATTTACGCTGCTCACGCATCTCGTTTGATTTTTCCGTAAGCACAGGCGCTATAATAACATCAGTATATTGCATTACTCAGCCCCCTCGACTGCATAAAAGCTCGAAAGATTTTTTGCAGCAGACTCAAGCATCAGCACTTTCCGTCCATAAAACAGATCGTGCGCACGCAAACGGTTATACGTTAAAAACGACAGCGTAGGAATATTTCTTCCGGCACGCTTCAACATTGCATCATCATCTTTCAAAACAAGCACCGTGCGCTCATCCTGAACAAACGCCTGCAATATTTTCACCAGATCTTTCGTTTTACCGGTTTCAACCGTAAAATCTTCTATAACAACAAGGCGGTCTTCATCCTGAGCCTTCAAGCTCAAAATAGACTTCATTGCCAACCGCTTTGCTTTTTTCGGAATTGCATAGCTGTAATCGCGCGGCTTCGGCCCAAAAATCGTACCGCCGCCGACTAAAATCGGTGATTTTTTATCACCACGGCGCGCACGTCCCGTACCCTTCTGCTTATACGGCTTTGCATTAGAACCGTTTACCTCAGCACGACCTTTTGTACACGCCGTACCGACACGCATATTTGCTAATTCATTTGTAATGGCATAGTAAATGACATCTTCATTCACAGGCAAACCGAACACCGCATCGTTAAGTTCAATTGTCCGCAATTCCTTACCATCAATCGAATAGACTTTCTTTTCCATTCTCTTCTCCTGCCGTTATCTTTCCCGTTTTACAGCGGATTTAAGGAACACAACCGCATCCTTTTTACCGGGAACGGAACCACGTACCATAACGACGCCCAATTCGGGATCTATTTTCTCAATCCGCAAATTCTGTACCGTTACTCGTTCGGCACCCATGTGACCGGGCATTTTAACGTTTTTAAACGATCGCCCCGGACTGGTGCACTGCCCTGTCGAACCGGGCTCACGGTGAAACTTTGAACCGTGAGAAGCACGCCCGCCGCCGAAACCATAGCGCTTTACAACACCTTGAAAACCCTTTCCTTTTGAAATCGCGGTAATATCAAGATACCGGACAGATTCCAAAACTTCGACGCCGATTTTTGCGCCAACGGTAACTTCTTTATCAAAACCTCTAAATTCTTTTAAAAGACGAACAGGCGCAACACCTTCTGCAAATTGATTTGCATACACCTTTGAAACACGCCCTTCTTTCAATTCACCCGTCCCTAACACAACCGCTTCATAACCGAAATGATCCGCATCTTTTACTGCGACCACCGTATTCGGCACTACTTGCAAAACGGTAACAGGTGTCAGCCGCCCCTCGTCATCAAACAACTGGGTCATGCCGATTTTTTTACCAATCAGACCAACCATAACTCACAACTCCTTGAGAAACCCATCGCTTCTCCGGTACGCACATCCTGATTAAATGCCGTCTACCGTTCTTTTATTGTTTAATTTCTACATCAACCCCTGCCGAAAGCTCCAACGCCATTAAAGCGTTCATCACCTCTGCAGAAGGTTCAATAATATCGATCAACCGTTTGTGCGTCCGCATTTCAAACTGCTCGCGCGATTTTTTATTTACGTGCGGAGAACGAAGCACGGTAAATTTATTAATGCGCGTAGGAAGCGGAACTGGCCCCAACACCTTTGCCCCAACTTTCTGCACAGCCTGCACAATCGCTTTAGAACTTTGATCAACCAACTCAACATCAAATCCGCGAAGCTTAACGCGAATCTTTTCCTTAGCCATATTTCCTCCGTACAAAAACAAGCGGCCGAATAGCGCCTACCCGACCGCCTTGTTTTTTATTACGCTAAAATCTCCGTAACCTGTCCGGAGGCGATAGTCCGGCCGCCTTCACGAATAGCAAGCTTAAGACCCTTATCCATAGCGATAGGATGGATCAGCTCGCCGATAATCTTGGTATTATCACCCGGCTTAACCATATCAACGCCCTGAGGCAGTGTAACGGTTCCGGTAATATCGGTTGTTCTGAAATAGAACTGCGGACGATAACCCGAGAAGAACGGGCTGTGACGGCCGCCTTCATCCTTGGAAAGAACGTAAATCTGCGCTTCAAACTTAGTGTGCGGCTGAATTGAGCCCGGCTTAGCCAAAACCTGACCCCTTTCAACTTCTTTCTTATCAATACCGCGAAGCAGAAGACCAACGTTATCACCGGCTATACCCTGTTCAAGCAGCTTGTTGAACATTTCGATACCGGTAACAACGGTTTTCTTCGTCGGTTTAATACCGACAATCTCAATTTCTTCGTTAAGATTGATAACACCGCGCTCAATACGTCCAGTAACAACAGTACCACGCCCGGAAATCGTGAAGATATCTTCAATCGGCATCAAGAACGGCTTTGCATCATCACGAACAGGATCAGCAAAGTAGCTATCCATAGTATTCAACAATTCATCAATACAAGCGGTGTCTTCAACGGAAGCGCCGTCAGCCAAAGCCTTGAACGCAGAACCTTTGATAATCGGCGTATCGCGAGGGAAGCCGTAAGAGTCGAGGGTTTCGCGAACTTCTTCTTCTACCAATTCGATAAGCTCAGGATCGTCAACCAGGTCAACCTTATTAAGGAAAACAATAATAGAAGGAACACCAACCTGACGAGCAAGCAGGATATGCTCTTTAGTCTGAGGCATAACCGAGTCCGGAGCGGAAACAACAAGAATTGCACCGTCCATCTGAGCAGCGCCGGTGATCATGTTCTTAACATAGTCGGCGTGTCCGGGACAGTCGATGTGTGCATAGTGACGCTTGTCGGACTGATACTCCAAGTGACGAGTATTAATAGTAATACCGCGAGCCTTTTCCTCCGGTGCATTATCAATCTCATCATATTTAAGAAGCTTATCACCATACTTCTTTGCACAATGAGTAGTGATCGCTGCCGAAAGAGTTGTCTTACCATGGTCAACGTGACCGATGGTAC
>CAUVKE010000003.1:0-13809 GCA_963552415.1 uncultured Treponema sp. | reverse complement strand
CACCGCAACGAGTACAGGTGCCTCACGTAGAGGTAAGAATGACCGCCTGCGCTCCAGCGTTTACAAGCTTTGCGGCAATTTCGGAAGCAAAACGCTTTGCATTGGCAACGCTGGTACCGTTACCGACCGTCGTATAATACAGCTCATGCAGCTTTCCAATTTTATGCTCGCGTTCCATATCGCGCAGGACATCGACGGGTAAAACACGGTTGGGGTTTGCATTACAATAGGTAGGGTCATAACCGCCGTGCGCCGTTTCGCTGTTTTCGGAAGTCAGTTCGGAAAGCCCCGCAATGGAGTATTCTCCGTAGTGAGAAGCGGAAGACGCTTCGATGTGATCGGGGTTCCCCTTGGGTACAACACCGCCTGAGGTAACCAACGCAATAACCGCTTTGGAAATATCGGTAACGGGTGCGTGCGGCGGTACACGGTCGAACACCGGCATCGGATATTCGGTAACGAAAGCTTCACCCTTGAGTTTCTGTACGAGCATATCGACGGCGCGTTTTGCGCCGCGTTCTTTTGCAAAGTAGTTTTGGCGAATTCCGCGCGGCAATAGACCGTCGGCTGCAAGATCGATTGCTTCTCCGTTTAATAGTTTTTTTGCAACTGCTGCGATTGCCGGAACAGCTTGGCGCATACCAACGGCAGAGTTCTTTGTTTTAACGGTGTACATAAATGCTTTGAACACATCGTAGCCGGGGTTCTCTTCATATAAACCGGAGACGGCAGGAATGCCAAGCGCAGCTGCCGCTTTTGCAGCGCCGCCGCATGCCATACCGTAACGGCCGGCGTTAAAACCTGGACCTGCGATCAGCAAATCCGCTTCGTTTTTCTTTAAAACATCTTTAATGAAAGCTGTGCACTCATCGGTGTGGTCGTTAAAATAGTTATCCCCACAGATAATCGTCTTAACGATTTTTCCTCCATCGCCGAGCGCTGCTTGAATCCCCATACCGGGGCCGGCATTTCCGTCGATTACTTCGATTTTGTAATCGGCAACATCTTCGCCGCCCTTTCCGGCAAAGAATTGGTTGATATAGTGTACAATCTTTTTCATTGTTTACCTCTTATAATCCGCATGCGGATAAATTCCAGAAGCCCAGCTCATTGGTTGCGCCGGTAATGACCTGTAATTCCGCCTCGATACTGCCGTCTTCGTGTAAGCTGCCGTCCCATGCGCCCGCAATAACATTTGCCTGCTGGGGATCGCCGATAACTAAGTCCATCTTAGGCAGTTTGATAACCTGATTGGCGTTTCCGTTCGACACCACGGCATCCGCAGAAGGATGAGCATCCGCAAGCGACTGGCTCGCGCCGTCCTGTCCGGCATATTCATCAGTCAGCAATACGGTTTTAATGCCCTTTGCAGCAATCTTGCGGCAGTTCATCATCAAGTCGGCGTCGGGATTACCGAAACCTTCCTCGGAGATAATAACCGCATCAAGGCCGAGCTGTTCCGCAAGCCGTGCTGTCAAAGAAGAAGAGCGCTCTTTATCGGCAAGCGTTACGTTCTCGTTGGTTATGATGACGCCGATAAAGTTATAATCCTTTCCGTGCCGCTTATACAGTTCGTGGATAACGGGGCTATTTTGATGTACATATGTTGGGTTTTTATCGCAGGCGGAAACACAGTTGCCGCTTACCACTGCGCCGTCCATCGCTTCCGTCGGATACATGATGGTAGGAACAATCTGCTTAACGTCGACACCGTAGTAGTAGGTGTCATGCAGCAATCCCTGACTCTGGAGCGCATATACATAGCCGACTTTCGGCAAATTGGGATACTGCTTAGCCTGTTCAATCGGGTTCAAGGTTTCGTAAACTTCCGTTTCCGCCGGTGCAACAGCCTTTGCGGCGTTACCCAAATAGCGGGCAGCTTTTAGCCCCATCAAACGCAGCGATTTTTCTTTAACGGCTCGGGTGGTGTCGTCCTTAACGGTACCTTTTACTACAAGGTTTACCGTGCGGGAAAACGGCGTATATTCGGCGCCAGGGCCGCTCATATCGATAATTCCTTCTTGGAACCCGACAACGGTACCGGTTGTTACAACGGCCGCACCGCGGAGTACGGCGGTTTTACCGGAGCCGACCGTGTCTTCCTCACCGGTAAAAAATCCCGGAAAGCATACGTCGCTGCCTTCAATTTTACAGCGCGGCTCAATTACGTCTTTAACGGAAATAATACGGGTTTTATCGCCCGGCTTAGTAATGGTCAACGAAACATCGGTGATCAGCGGGTCTTCTTTAATAAGAGATATCAGCTCATCTTTGTTTATTTCAAGACAAGTTCCTTGGATAGCAGTTTTTGTTGCAAATTGCATCTCATGAATAGGGATGATCCCTAATTCAAGCTTCATATCGACCTCCTATACTTTTTGAAAGGGGCAGACAACCCCGAAATATACGGCCACATTTTATTGTAATTAATTTAAGCTGTCAATTTAGCCTATTTTGTGTTTTTTTCTCTTATAGTCCTTATAGGCTTGTCTAATCATACGGACAATAGATGTTGCAAGGATGATGCCGACGGCTATCGCTACTGCCATAAAGCATGAACGAACGCCTTCGGCAATCCCTTTATCCAGATCGCCCCGCACAAAGAAAAGCATCGACCGATACACGCGGAAACCGGGCACTAATGGAATAACGCCGATGACGATAAAAGAAGTTGCAGGGGTTTTTTGGATAACGGCAAAGATTTCGGCAAGAAGACCGACTACAAGAGCGGATAAGAGATTGGCAAAAATATAGCTGACTTGTGGAATATCGAGGACTAACAAAATTGTCCAGCCGATTGCGCCGTTTACTGCAGCGAGCAGCAACGTCCTTTTTTGAACATTAAAAAGCACCCCGAATCCGAGACAGCTGATAAAGCTGAGGACGGTATGGGCATAGATCGGCATCATAGTCCCCCTAAGATTGAATAGAGTATGAGGATGCTGCCGACGCCGAATGCAATAGCAATGGCAACTAGAATAGCTTCCCCGATACGTGCAATACCGGAGATAAGGTCTCCGGAAATAAAATCCCTGATCCCTCCGGTAAAGGCAACCCCGGGTACAAGAGCAAGTGCAGCGCCGACGATGATATTATCGAGATTATCAACTAATTTAATTTCGAAAGATATTATAGAAATAATCCCTACGAACATACTTGCGACAAAATTACCGGTAAAGACGGTGCGGGAATGCGCCATTATTTTATCGCTGATAAAAACGGCAATATATGAGGCAAAAAATGCCGCGACAAAATCTCCGAATTTACCGCCTACTAAAACTGCAAAAATACCGCAGCCAATGCCGGTCGCAAAGAGAACAAACCGGTATGGATAGCCTTTGTATTGATCTATTTTGCGTAAATAGTCCATCGCTTCTGCTATATCGATACGGCCTTCTACAAAGTTACGGGAAAAATCGCTTACTAATGTAATTTTAGCAATATTGTTGCTTCTCTTTTTTATGTTTTTTGTATAGAGCGCGTTTTCACCATCGCCTTTCGCGATAAAGAGTATGGTAGGCGTAACAAAAGGAGTGATGTTGGAGACGCCGCCCGCTTCGCTTATCCGTATAATCGTTTCTTCGACGCGATACATTTCCGCTCCGTTCCGAATAAGCAGCTCTCCGGCATAGAGCGCTATCTGCATAACCAACGCATGGCGGGCAAGTGTATCCTCTTGCCCTTTGTGTACAATATCTGACTGGGTATCCATAATAGCTGCTTATTCTAATTCTTTTTAACTGTTATGACAATAAGACTGCAAGGCGTGTCAGGCGTGTCAGGGCGAAAACTTCCGTGCCGTGGAAATACGAAGCCTTGACTCTTTCACTCCTCCTGTTTAGTATATGCAAATACTCATTCTGTAAACGTGTGAATTTCTTCATCTGTTAGCGTTATCTAACATATAAAACGAAAATGGAAGAGCTGATTTTTAAAGCGTAACAGCAAGAGCGTATGTGATGGCGGTTACCAATTAAACTATTGGGCATCTCTATTCCGAAGGATGCGAAGTAAATCTAATCGAATTTTTAGAGGTTCCCTATTGCAATAAATAATAAGGATGAATATCCGTAATATAAGGAGTTTTTATGGACAATCAAAAAAACACAAAGTCTTCCAGAGGGGCGATTGCCGCAGGTCTTTTTATCGCGCTCTATTTGGTAATCTTCGTTATCATCGGCGTGATTTGTATGCCTATTGCAATACTTTTCTTGCTGATGCCGGAACTTCTTGCTTTCTTTGCAGCGCCGGTCTACCATACGATGCTGACAAAGGCGCCCGGGTGGATTTCGATCTTTCTTGCGGCGGTCATTCCCAGTCTGGTTTTACTTGCCACCGGGCATATCCCCATTGCGCCGTTGGTTTCCGTTCCGGCCGGTCTTATTGCCGTACTGTTATCAAAGAAAGGTCAATACAAAAGTTTTAAGTGGAACACAATCAGCCACATGGTTTTTTCTTTAAATGTATTCGGAGGCTTTCTCCCTATTTGGTTTATGCGGGAGTATTTTTTTCAGCGTACGCTTAAAGGCGGCATGAGCCAAGCGTTTGTCGATACTGTCCGCTTGCTTACTCCATGGTGGGGGCTTCTCGTTATGATGATTGCAACGGCGCTCTGTTCGCTGCTCGGTTCTTTGTTCACAAAAAAAGTATTGCATAAACGTTTGGAAAAAGCAGGTATTGTATGAAGCATTCTGCGGGCGGACTCTATACAACAAAACGGCAGAATAACGGATTAGTGTTTGATCCCAGAACTAAATTGATATTACTGATTGAATTTGATATTCTGATGTTTTTAGGCCGCTCGCTATTCTATGAAATGGGCGTGTTCTTGCTGTGTTCCCTCATTCTTGCGGTCGGAGGACACCGGAGAAACGCAATCAAGTGCATCGGCATCTTTGCAGTCTGCGCCGCTATCGAACAACTGATACACCCCTATATGTCTCATTCTTTGATTTCGCTGGTTTACTTTGCCGTTGCACTTGTACGCAAGGTTTTACCGATTTTTATTTTAACAAAGTGGTCTGTTGAAACAACAAAGGTGAGCGCTTTTGTAGCGGCGCTGTGGAAGATGCGCCTTCCAAAAAATATGATTATAACCGGCTCCGTAATTTTTCGCTGCTTCCCTACCATTCGGGAAGAATGGACTGCAATTCAATCCGCGATGCGTATGCGGGGAATTGAATGTAATGCGCGGAGTCTTTTATTCAAACCGTCGGAAACGATTACGTATATATTGATTCCCCTTTTTATTTCAATCTTGAACATCAGCGATGAACTGGCAGCCGCGGCATTATGCAGGGGGCTTGATAATCCGGGCACACATACCTGTATGACGGAGATAGGTTTCAAGCGGCAGGACGTAGCGCTTTTGATTCTTGTTACAGGTATTTTTGCCGGTATGTGCATTGTTAGAATACTGGGAGTGAGGCTATGATCCATATTCAAAATGTTTCTTTTACGTATGAACAAGCGGATACGCCAAGCCTCAAAAATATCGACCTCTCTGTTAAAACAGGCGAATGCGTCTTGCTCTGCGGAAAAAGCGGGTGCGGAAAAACCACGCTGATACGGCTCCTTTGCGGTATGCTGCCTGACTTTTATAACGGAGTTTTTACAGGCAGTGTGTCGGTGAAAGGAATTGATCCCGTTACCGCACCGATGTATGAGATTGCAAAAACGGTCGGTACCGTTTTTCAAAATCCGCGTACACAGTTTTACACCGTTAATACGACAAGTGAAATTGCATTCGGATGTGAAAATTTCGGAATGGAGCCGAAACTCATTCGAGATAGAGTATATGAAACCGCCGATACGCTGCATATAAACTCGCTCCTTGACCGAAACATTTTTCAACTTTCAGGCGGAGAAAAACAAAAAATCGCATTCGCAAGTATTTATGCCGTTAACCCCGATATTTACGTCTTGGATGAACCTTCTTCCAATTTAGACAATCACGCTATCAATGAATTGCGATCGATGCTGCAGTTTTTAAAAGCGCACGGAAAAACCATCGTCATCGCGGAACACCGAATCCGGTATCTCAAAGAATTGGCGGACCGTGCGGTATATATGAAAGAAGGACAAATTGAAAAAGAATACACCATGCAAGAATTGGATTCTATGTCGATTGCAGAACGGATGGAAACCGGTATACGGCCGGTTTCGTTAGGCGGTTTTTCTTCTATTATTATAAAAGGGCAGAGCGAAAGCAGCGGAGATATCGGCGGTAATGCATCGATACAGATGAAAGACGTTTGTTTTTCTTATACGAAATATAAAGGACAGCCTTCGCTCACTATCCCGGAGGCTTGTTTTCCGGCAGGAACCGTCATTGCGGTTACCGGAAACAATGGAGCGGGAAAATCGACATTGGTTTCAGTGATAGGTGGATTATTAAAAAATAAGAAAGGCACTGTTAAGCTAAACGGAAATATTCAATCGGCAAAAGAACGCTTATTCGTGAGCTATATGGTGATGCAGGAAGTAAATCATCAGTTGTTTACGGACAGCGTAAAGGAAGAAATTGTGCTCGGCGTTAAAAATCCGGACGAGGAGGCGTTGAATGCCGTTTTGACCAAGATGGATATAGAGCGTTTAAAAGACCGCCATCCTATGACGCTATCCGGCGGACAAAAACAACGTGTCGCGATTGCGGCAGCGGTCTTTTGCAAAAAGAAAATTTTGATCTTTGATGAACCGACAAGCGGGCTTGACTTCTTTCATATGATGCAAACGGCGGAACTCATTAAAACGCTGAAAGCCGATGACACCTATATATTTGTCATTACGCACGATTATGAATTGATTGCGGCGGCCTGTGATATCGCCGTTGAAGTGAAAAACGGCCGCATTGAATCGCAGTACGTATTGAATACGCCGGGATTTGAGCGATTACAGAACTCTATATTTCACTAAAAAATGAACAAATGAACAACCCCGACGCGGCGTATCGGAGTTGCTATTTATTTCAATATAACCCACGTCGACCCCGTCCCTCCGTCGCGCCCCTTGGGATGACCTGTTTCGCCTGCATGGGTATTTGTTTCCAAGAATTTTTGTACGAACCGCGCCAATACAGGCCCATTTTGCGAATGGTTGCCTTTCCCGTGGATGATAAGAACTTTTTGATATTCTCTGCGGACGGCGTCATCAAAAAAAGTGACTAGCGCACTATAGGCTTCTTCAAGTGTCATGCCGTGTAAGTCGATTTCGGCTTGCGGACGCATTGTCCTCAATCGCCGTTTTTCGGCAAGATTATCAGCCGGAGTACTATCTTCAGAACCATTAGAATCTTTATCATAGACACCGTAGCGCCGCAACCAATAATCCATCGGATTTGGCCTTTGAGTATTTTCGGCGTTATATGCTGATTCTACCGAACCTTTTGCATCTTTGCGTATTCTCTTTTTTCCATAGGGACGTTGTGTTTGCATTTCCCACTGATTGAGGATCTCTTCAAAATTCATATTGCCCCTCCAAGAATAAAACTAATTACATAAACAATGGAATGCGCGAGACGTTTCATTGCATAAGTGTTTACGCATATTTTATAACGAGTCTATTTCGGCAAGATGAATTCTTCCGCCTTTTAATCCCCATGCCGCATATAAAAAAGAACTCATTTGTGCAGCTGCATGGACAAAAGCTTTTGCATTGGTATTCCGTATATACCCGCAAAGCGCCGGTTCCGCCTGATTCATCGCCCGAAACCATGAAATTCGGTTATAGTATTGTTGAAGGGAATCGCTGCCTTGTTGGAGGAGGTAGGCCATAAATTCGTTTTGAAGCAAGTAGTCATCATCAGTATCATATTGCAGCGCCGGATATACTTCAAAGTAGCGGCGCAAAAATAGCACGGCACGCGAATCTGTCTGCCGGAAAACTTTCGTTACCGTATTGCGGAAGCTTTCTTCCGTAAAATAAATACCGTGCAGGCATTCGTGGGTTATAAAGCGGTAACGGAGATAAGCTGGGGACTGGCGGCTTATGGATACGATTGCGCCGTTTCCTGTCTCAATGCCGGTTTCTGTGCGGACAATAATGCCGTTATGGAATAGAATTTTCCGTAAATGCAGCTCCGATGTATTTAACGGGAAGGCTTCCTCTTCGGCTTTTTGAAAGAATGCCGCAAGCGTTTCGGCCCGATAGTCGTGGGCATTAAACCCATGAAGAGAAGCAATATCTTTATCAAAAAGGAGCTTCCCCGTAAAGCCTTTTTTTTCCGCAAAGAACGAAAGCCGTTTAAGATAGGCATCCTGCACTGCATGGTCGGAAAAATCAAAGATCAGTACCGACGGAAACTGTTCCCATGCAAACAGTTCATAGGAGGGTTGACGCCATTGCGCCTGCGACCACTGCAGAATAATCCCCGGATCAGCTGTAATGGGGCTGAGCAAGGGTGGTGTATCATATTCGGCGGTGATGCCGCAGACCATCATTGCCGTGTCTGCCGTATTATCGGCTCCAGCAGTATCTGCCTGCCCGCTCGTATCAGGAAGTATATCCGCATCGGATAACCTTTCCGCGTAGGGGTGCTCATCAGTTTGTTCAATGCTAAAAACGGCATCGGGAAAGAGGCATCCGTCAAGCGTAAGACGGTATACATTCGGTGCGCGGTATACGGATAGGCGTTTACCGCCGCATTGGAACGAAAGGCGCGGCTGTTGCTGCTCTTCCGTCAAAGCGATCGGTAATGCCTCACCAAAATGGATAATGATATTGTCCCTACCTTCCGGTTCCGTATTTTTAGTGCGTATAACCGCCGACGGTTTTGGCAATTCCGTGCGCACGGGGATGCCCGTATCGGTACATAATTCAGGCGGGATACTGCCTCCATCGGCGGCGGCGCCATACCATAGTCCGGCACTACCTTTCTTTAACCAGCCGTATTGGACGGGGACAATCGCTGCACGGTTCAGTTTGAGCGGCGCTTGCGACGAAACCATAAACCCGCGGGTATCCGTCTGCGGCACTGCTGCACCTGCAAATCCGATGCTGACGGTAAAGGTTGCGTGCGGCAGTACCTGTGCTGTAACGGGATGTTGCGGTAGGACGGCGCCTTTCAATTTTCCGGAGGCGGAAAAATTGCTTGCATACAGTAAACCTACGGCAAATTCAGTGGAATTTGTTTGAGTGGGGCTTGTGATTATAGATACTGTGCCGCTCGATTTTGCGGCGGGCGCGAGCGGTTCAAACTCCAGTTCAAGCGCATACAAGCCGGAACCGGTTAAGTCGAGCATTTCGGGGCTTTGTTCAAAGGCGAAATACATAACATCGGATTTTTTCGGGTTGCTTATTATACCGGCTTGAGCATTTTTATTCAAAGTCTTGAGCGGTATGGAGCGAATAGGACGCTCGGAAACAACCGATGATACCGCATATAGCGGCTCCTGCATATCCGCCGGTAAAGTAAGCGATACCGACGATACGGTATCGCTGCAAGCGGTACACATCAAAGAAGTGAAAACGAAAACAAGAACGCCCCGCGGCAGGATATGCATAGTGTTACTATTTTATAGCAGCTTTTAAAGCGTCAAGTTTATCGGTTTTTTCCCAGTTAAATTCGGGGCGGCCGAAGTGTCCGTAGGCGGCAGTCGCTTGATAAATAGGTTTGCATAAATCGAGTGTTTTAATAATACCGGCAGGACTCAAGTCGAATACTTGCTGAACGGCTTTTTCGATTGCGCTTTCAGAAACCTTTGCAGTACCGAATGAATCTACCCGAATCGAAACGGGGAACGGCACACCGATGGCGTAAGCAAGCTGCAATTCGCACCGTTCGGCAAGACCGGCTGCGACGATATTCTTTGCAACATAGCGCGCCATATATGCGGCGGAACGGTCTACCTTGGTCGGGTCTTTACCGGAAAAGGCGCCGCCGCCGTGCCTGCCCATACCGCCGTAGGTGTCTACGATAATCTTTCGACCCGTTAAACCGGTATCGCCGAACGGCCCTCCGATAACAAACCGCCCTGTCGGGTTAATAAAGAATTTGGTTTTTGCATCGAGTAGCCCTGTCGGTTCAAGGACGGGTTTGATGATCTTTTCGATAATCGCTTCTTTTAGCGAACTATAAGAAATTTCAGGGGCGTGCTGATGGGAGATAACGACCGTGTCGATATGCACGGGTTTATCGCCCTCGTACTCTACCGTTACTTGACTCTTTGCATCGGGGCGCAGCCAATCGATCTCCTTCGACTTGCGCAGCTGCGCAGCCTTCCGTAACAGCTTGTGCGCATACATGATAGGGGCAGGCATCAATTCCGGCGTTTCCTTACACGCATAGCCGAACATCATCCCCTGATCCCCTGCGCCCATTTGATTGTGATATTCGCTTAACCCTTCGCCGTTGACCCCCTGCGCAATATCGGGGGACTGAGCGTGAATCATGCTTAAAACAGCCATAGAATTGCAGTCAAGGCCGAATGCAGAATCGGTATAGCCGATTTCCCGTGCAATATTGCGGGCTGTTTGCTGTATATCAACAAAGGTACTGGTGGTAATTTCTCCACCGATAAGAATGAGCGCGGTTGAAGCAAACGTTTCGCACGCGACATGGCTTTTAGGGTCGTCGCGCAAACAGGCATCCAACACTGCATCAGAAATTTGATCACACAGTTTATCGGGATGGCCTTCACCGACCGATTCCGAGGTAAATAATTTTCGTCCGTTCATGATTACTCCCATATAAAGCGTTATGAAGTAACCGCCATCATACCGTTATCAGCATAAATGTACAAGCTACGGGAAAGAAGCTACGGGAAAGAAGGAAGGCAAAAGCATCAAGTGTTTTTTTGAATATCCCTAAGATAATAAGGGCTGCCCAAAAACTTCAGTTTTGAACAGCCCCGTTTTCTTTAGTTCCGTATATTTATCGGTTTAGCCGATACCTCCATAGAAAATACCAAGGATATACACGATAAGCGTAAGCCCGCAATAAATATACTTTCCTTGCACAACATACAGGCTGCTGACCGGTTTCAAACGGCCTTTTGAAACTTCGTTTAATACGAAATCTTTACCGCATACCCAGAAGAACATCATACCGGCTAGCAAGGCTCCGAGCGGGATAATGTAGATACTGATAACATCCATCCATGTGCCAAGTATGTTCCCGTCTTCTACAATCAGCCCTACGAGGAGGCCAAGCCCAAGTACGATTGTAAGGGCAGCCTTTCGGCCGAGCTTAAACTTTTGCTGCAGCATTTCTACCGGTGTTTCATACAGATTGATCAACGACGTAATTCCTGCGAACAACACTGCAACAAAGAAGATGATTGAAAAGAGCGTACCGGCCGGCATCTCCTTAAAGATCATCGGCATGGTGATAAACATCAGGGGCGGTCCTGCCGATGGTTCAAGGTTATATACAAAGACGGCAGGTATGATAACCAACGCAGCGAGCAGTGCCGCAAGCGTATCGAATGCCGCAGTAAATTTTGCACTGGAAGGAGCATCTTCATCATCCTTCAAATAACTGCCGTACACAACCGTACCGCTTCCTGCAAGGGACAACGAAAAGAACGCTTGACCGAGCGCATAGACCCACGTTTTTATATCCCCTAATTCACTCCAGTCCGTTTTAAACAGGAACTTATAACCGTCGATTGACTTCGGTAAGGTTGCAACACGGATTGCAAGAATAACGAACAATCCGAAAAACGCCGGCATCATCACTTTGTTTACTTTTTCGATACCCGATGAGACACCTGCCGCCATGATTATAAAACATCCGGCAATGGCAATAATGTGCCACGGTAAACTTGAAAATCGCCCTGCAATGGCGCCGAAGTATGCGCCGCTGTTTTCCGCTGCAAGCATGGAACCCGAAAAAGCCCCCACCGTAAAGCGGATAATCCATCCGACAACGACCGTGTATCCGATTGCAATACCGAGCGAACCGATAACGGGGATCCACCCGATAACCTCACCCGAATTATTGCCGCGCATTTGCGTCGCCTTGAGGAATGCGCCGTGCGGACCTGTTCTCATCGCCCGTCCTAAGCACATTTCTTCTACAACACCGGTGTAGCCGATAACGATAACAAAAATAATATAGGGAATTAAAAACGCCGCTCCTCCAAACTGTCCGACACGGAACGGAAACAACCAAATATTTCCCATTCCGACAGCGGAACCGATACAGGCAAGAATAAATCCCCACTGTGAGTTGAATTGATCACGTTTTGCTTCTGTATTTGCCATAGTATCCTCCTTTCGACAAGCGGACAATCGGATATAATTCCGACATATCCGCCTGTAAGGACTAAATCCGTTCGGAAACTTCCGTTTCCGAACGGATTTACTATTTAATGGGTTCCAAATGAGCTTGGAAGTGACGTAAAATCGGCGGTTCCCAAATGATGCGGTAACCTTTCACCTGTGAAGCCCGTTCCTTGATGTTGATCAACGCTCCGGCAATAACATCTAAATGAGCTTGCGTGTACACACGGCGCGGGATAGCTAACCGTGCGAACTCAAATTCGGATTTAATCTGCTTACCTGTTTCAGGATCATTGCCGAGCATGAACGAACCGATATCGCAGGTGCGGATACCTGCTTCTTTGTACAGCTCTACGCAAAGCGTATGGCCGGGGAATTCATAGTAGGGAATGTGCGGGAACATCGCATTCGCATCGACGTAAACACCGTGTCCGCCTGCGGGATTCTGAATGGCAACGCCCGCATCAAGAAGTTGAGATGCCAAATATTCCATAGAAGCATTGCGGTATTTCAGATATTCTTCATCAATACCTTCATAAAGACCAATCGCCAAGGCTTCCAAATCGCGGCCGGCAAGACCGCCATATGTGATAAAGCCTTCAAACGAAATACAGTTGCCTTTTATCAGCTGATAAATATCTTTGTTGTTTTTAATACCGATAATACCGCCCATGTTGACGATTGCATCTTTTTTTGCACTCATCGTAAAGGTGTCGGCATAGCTGAACATCTCGCGTACAATATCTTTAATGGATTTATTGTTATATCCATCCTCACGCGCTTTGATAAAATAGGCATTTTCTGCAAAACGAGCGGCATCGATGTTAAATAAAATACCGTATTTTTTTGCGACTGCAGAAACCTCACGGATATTCTGCATCGATACGGCCTGACCGCCGGCGGAGTTGTTTGTAATAGTCATAACAATCATGCCGACATTTTCTTTTCCGTATTCGTTGATATACTTTTCAAGTTTTTCAACGTCCATGTTTCCTTTAAAAGGAGCGTAGACCGCCGGCTTTTTCGCTTCCGCACACACGCAGTCTACCGGTCTTCCGCCGGATAACGTTACGTGAGCTCTTGTCGTATCAAAGAACATATTGGAAATGGCAAACTGTCCTTTTTTAAGGAGCAAGGGGAACATAACTTTTTCCGCTGCACGGCCTTGGTGAACCGGCTGAATAAATTCGTATCCGAAAATATCCTGTCCCGCTTCTAGCAATTTAAAATAACTTTTGCCGCCGGCATAGGCCTCATCACCGACCATTACACCCGCCCACTGCTTATCGCTCATTGCGTTTGTTCCGCTATCGGTTAATAAATCAATGTACACATCTTCACCGCGCAGGTTGAACATGTTGTACTTAGCCGCTTCAAGCTTTTTGATGCGCTCTTCGCGGGTTGTCATTTTGATGGGCTCTACCATTTTGATTCTAAACGGTTCCGGCACATACTTCTTCATTCGATTTCCTCCTCGATTTGAAATCGGTGCGGCAAAAAAGATCTCAGAAAAACTCCTAAAAATTGAGGCTTTAGGAGTTCCTAATTCTTATTAACCTGCACTGTTCAGTATTGATAAAAGTATAG
>CAUVKE010000002.1:0-14059 GCA_963552415.1 uncultured Treponema sp. | reverse complement strand
GGATTATATTATTCGGTGCAGCCGGCATTTGATTTACTCTGCCTGATGCATTTGCCCGCTTACCGAAAAAAAATGTGCGAAATTTTATTCCTTAAAATTTCGCACAGAAGGGAGGGGAAATAATAATGATGGGAAATAGAGATAATCGATTTAGAGTTTTAGCGGTCATTTTGAGCGCGCTGTTTTTTTGCGCCGGTATTGTATTAACGCTCGGCATTTTTTTGCCGATTGCCGGACTTGCCCAATCAAACCATAGGCTATTTGACGTAGGACTGCGAGTATTTTCGGTATATGGTTTTTCTTCTTTTCTCATTCCGCTCCTCTTTTTATATGGAGCGGTGTTGTTGCTTATACCCGGCTGGTCTCGTGAATCCAAAGCGGTACTGCTCGGCGTGCCGCTCTATTTTGTTACCGCAATCATCGGCGAACGGCTTATCACCGTTTTCGCTCCATCGGTTTCCATTCCGACCCTTCGGCAATTTGTAACCGTTTCAATATTGATTTGTGCACTGCTGCTTGTCTGTTTTGAAATTTTCTTGATGTTAACACTCAGCGAAAAGCTCTCCGGTCGGCACTTCTTTGTACGCAACATCTCTGAGGAAGAGAGTGCTCCTGAGAATGATGAAGCAAACGATAACGATACAGGCGAAAAACCTATCTCTCGGGAGCCGATGGTAGAAGCAGCGGTAACAGAGGTGGAAAAAGCGCCGAATTCGCCCGAGACGGAACAAGCCGCAGCCGATTCTACAGCAGCTTCGGTTCTGCCGGAGAAAACGTCAGACGGAACATTGAAAAGCACATCAACCGATAGCGCCGAACTACCGGTTTCACCCGCAGAAACTCCGGACAAAGCAGCAATTCCGCCGGAAGAGACGGCAGACGAAGCACCAACTTCTCCGGTAAAGGCGGCGGATACGGCATATAAAACTCCTGATGTACCGGAAGTAAAAACCGTTCCTGTAGTTCCGGTAGAGGGACATCCCGTTGAATCACCGGCAGCAGATACTATTAAACCTACGGATACGAGTATAGAAGAATTACCTTTGTTGGAAGAAGTTGAGGAAGATGTACAGCCTCTTCCGCTGTCAGCCCCGTTATCGGCGGTTATGGATATGCAGGAAGAAAAAGCTGAACGGCCGGTATTTGATCCTTCCGATCCGAACAATCTGTTTGCAAGTCTGGAGGAAATCACCGCTCCCGTTGAACGCATCAAACAGACAAGCATTTCCGAAACCCAGTCCAATCCGCCGCTGCCGGAAGAAGGCGCGGTGCCTACACCACCGGTTGAAAATGACCCTGCTATGGCGGAGAGTTCCGACGCCTCTGCTCCGTTAGAAAATAAAACGATAGCTGCGGATTCTCAAACGGAAACCGATGTTTCGGATATTGATACGACTGTCGAAACCGAAAGCGCCGCAGAACCGGAGGCGCCGCTTGTCTTTGTAAACGGCGTGCCGCTGCCGAATGAGCGATCGGATATACTCGACACCATGGAGGTTATCGATCCGGAGCCGCACACGGGTATCGAACCTGTTCGAGAAGTGCAATCTGTTCCATCGAGAACAGGAGGCTCTGTCCAAAACAAAACGTCGCTATCAGAATCAACGGCATTGATTGAACCGCTTCAAACCGAAACATCGATACAGGAATATGCGATCGCAGAAAGCACTGCAGCAGATGTACAAGATACAGCCGCAGCAGATACCGGCAACGAATCGGTGGATGTGCAGATTGCAGAGGATGATACGGAAACCGATATCGGCGCCGAAGCGGACATCGCTATCGATGGCTTTGACGCGCAGAGCGAAGAAGATATTGAAGGCAGCGATGCTGATATGGATATCGGTACCGAAGCGAAACGGGGTGTCTATGGAGACTCGGAGCAGGATGACGATGACGATGACGATGACGACGAATCGGAAGCGGATGGGGAATTAGGCTCGAATGCTGATAAAGCATTTTTGAAAACCATTGAACAAACAGTACCGATCATACCTGCAAAACCGGTACCTCCCCCGCCGCCGCGCAAAAAATACGCCATCCCGTTTGATCTTTTAACGAATTATCCCGACGGCGAATATTGGGTTGTGGATGATGCGACACGGCGGTCGGCGCTCATGCTGAAATCGACCTTTAACGAATTTAAAATCGACGTATCCATCACCGGCATCCGTAAAGGGCCTGTCGTAACAATGTTTGAAATGCTGCCTTCGCCGGGTATCAAACTGTCGAAGATTACCAATCTGCAGGATAATATCGCATTGCGTCTTGCAGCCTCCAGCGTCCGTATTGTCGCGCCAATTCCGGGTAAACATGCAGTCGGCATCGAAGTTCCCAATAAAAAGCGTTCGATTGTCAGCTTTCGGGAGCTGATAGAAACGGATTTGCCGGAAGCCGCTAAGATGGCGATTCCCGTTGCCCTCGGAAAAGACGTAACGGGGAATCCGCAAGTGCTTGACCTTGCACAAACCCCTCACCTCCTCATTGCCGGAGCAACCGGATCGGGTAAATCGGTTTGCGTTAATTCGATCATCTTGTCGATTCTCTATAACCGCCGCCCCGATGAGGTAAAGCTGATTTTAGTTGATCCCAAAATCGTCGAACTCAAGCTCTATAACGACATAGCTCACCTTTTAACCCCCGTTATCACCGAACCTAAGCGGGCGTTCCAAGCGTTACAGTATGCGCTTTGCGAAATGGAGCGGCGCTATGCCTTGCTCGATAATATGGGTGTGCGCGACATAAAAACCTTCAATGCGAAAATCAAATCGGAGCGGATTGCGACGGAAGAACTGCCTTATATCGTAATTATCATCGATGAGTTTGCAGATCTTATGGCAACGTCGGGTAAAGAGCTTGAAGCCACGGTCGCACGCTTGTGTGCAATGAGCCGCGCAGTCGGTATTCATCTGGTGCTTGCAACACAACGGCCGTCCATCGACGTCATTACCGGTTTGATTAAGGCAAATATTCCAAGCCGAATTGCTTTTATGGTTGCGTCAAAAACCGATAGCCGAATCATTTTGGACGAGATGGGTGCGGAAAAACTGTTGGGGAAAGGCGATATGCTCTACGTAAGCGCTGCTCGTCCCTTCCCAACCCGTATGCAGGGAGCCTTTGTTTCCGAACAGGAAGTAGAACGTGTTGTCGCCTGCGTGAAGGAATACTGCGAACCCGAATATATCGATGAAGAAATCTTTGTCGACGACGATGACGAGCCGTATGATAACGCGGTGTTTCCCGACGATAACGATCCGCTCTATGATCAAGCGTTGGAAATCGTTACGTTTGCAGGAAAAGCCTCCGCCTCTTATGTGCAGCGAAAACTGAAAATCGGCTACAACCGTGCGGCTCGTCTTATTGAAGAGATGGAAGCCCGCGGTATCGTCGGCCCTGCAAACGGTTCAAAACCCCGCGAGATTATCAGACACGTATAATTTTTGTTGGATTTCGCTGATATCTCATCAAGCCTCGAGTTGACGCAGCACAATCTTTGGGTTACACTCAAACGTTATGAAGATTTGGCTGAAATATCTTATCGGAGTTGTATTGGGTGTAACTTTTGCACTCATTGCCGGAAGCGAAAATATACTGTTCGTACAAGCGGCGGACTTTTTATCAAAAGCCGCAATACAGTTCGGACGCTATGCCCTCTATCCGGCAGTCTTTTTCGGATTTACGCTCAGCATCTTTGAATTACGCGAAAACAGAAGTCTGCTCAAAGTTGCGATTATTACAAGTCTCATTATCTGTGGGGCTGCATTATTACTGTCTTTCATCGGTCTATTGTCCGTACTTATTCATACGCCTACACGAATCCCTATCTTTGTTGAAGGCATTTCCGATGTACAGATACTCGGAGTTAAAGAATCGCTTTTACAATTGCTACCTTCAAGTTCGTTCGAAGCACTGATAAACGGAGCATATATTCTGCCGCTCTGTATTTTCGGCGGATTTGCAGGAGCAGGCTGTGCCGTTGACAGAAATATTGCGAAACCGACTATTACGCTTATCGACTCTCTTGCACGGATTTCTTATGCAGTACTGGTCTTTTTTGTGGATATGCTGGTATTCGGTATGGTAGCCCTTTCTTCCTATTGGGTAATTAAATTCCATGAAATGCTGTTGACTGCGGTTTTTGCCGATTTTGCGATTTTACTTCTCATCAATTTATTAATTATTGCACTTATTGTGTATCCTGTACTATTAAAAATTTTCTGCCGCGATATAAATCCATACAGGGTTCTCTATGCAAGTCTCGCACCTATGATGGCAGCCTTTTTTTCACAGGATACCCACGTTGCGCTCAGCGTATTGCTGCGTCACTCTAACGAAAGCCTCGGCATACGACGGCGTATTTCCTCCGTTGCACTGCCCATTTTCTCTATATTCGGGAGAGCGGGTTCAGCCTTAGTCATTACCGTTAGTTTCGTCGTGATTTTAAAATCCTATTCAATTAATGTATTTCGGATTGCCTTTAACGATATATTTTGGCTGGTGGGATATGCATCTCTCTTTTCGTGCTTGCTCGGGCGATTCCCAGCTGGAGGAACGTATATTGCACTCACCTCATTGTGTATGCTCTATGGACGGGGCTTTGAATCGGGGTATCTGATTTTACGCCCTGCAGCCTTTTTTATCGGTTCGGTCTCCGCAGCAATCAACGCTCTAACTGCAATAACGGGAACCTATATCGCGGCATACCGATTCAATATGACCGGCAGAAAAGATTTACGATTCTTTATCTAACCGGAATTCAATACTGAAGTACAAAGCCATGGAACAAAAATTTTCCGTTCCGCCGTTGCTTAAAGAAATCAGCGGATATTTCCGAAATGCAGGTTTTTCGGCATATCTCGTCGGTGGGGCTGTCCGTGATTTCTTCTTAAAGAAAAAAGCAAGCGATTGGGATATTGCAACCGATGCACAACCGCAGGAGGTAATGCGTTTATTCCGGCGAACCATTCCAACCGGCATAGAGCACGGCACCGTTACCATCATCTATAAAAACAAGCATATCGAATGTACGACCTTCCGTATCGAAGCGGATTATACCGACGGGCGGCGCCCTGCTGCAGTCTCGTATACGGCGACAATCGAAGCAGACCTTGCGCGCCGCGACTTTACGATGAATGCTATTGCAGCTTCGCTTCCCGACGGGGCAATCGTAGACCCATTTAACGGCAGAGCCGATATCCGTGCAGGGCGAATCCGAACAGTCGGGAATCCCCTCGATCGATTTTTAGAGGACGGCTTACGTCCTGTCCGCGCCGTCCGCTTTGCAGCACAGCTCGGCTTTACTGTCGACACGGGAACATTACAGGCAATTCCGCAAGCGCTGCATATCACCAAAAAAATTTCAATTGAACGTTTCCGCGAAGAATTTACAAAAATGCTCGCCTCCCCTACCCCACTCACCGGCTTACGGTTAATGGAAAGCACGGGACTGCTGAATCTCTTTATTCCTGAACTGATGGAATGCCGCGGTATCGAGCAGGGGAGCTATCATCATTTTGATGTACTCGACCATAGCTTTCTGGTGTGCAATGCCTGCCCGGCCGGAATAGAACACATCCACATCCGGCTCGCGGGGCTTTTTCACGATATAGGAAAACCCGTTACCCGTAAAGAAGCGGCAGACGGCAGTTGTACCTTTTACCGCCACGAAGCCGTTTCCGAAAAGATGACCCGTAACATTATGAAGCGTCTTAAATACTCCAATGTAGAAATAGAAAAAACCGCTCATCTGGTTGCAGAGCATATGTTCCATTATGACTCTTTATGGACAGATGCCGCCGTCCGCCGCTTTATCGTCCGCGTCGGAAAAGAAAACATCGACGATTTATTTGCGTTAAGAAAAGCGGATGTTTTCGGACTCACCGGCATGTATGCAGAGCCTAACTTTCTTTTAGAATTTACGGCGCGGATTAATACTATCCTCAAAGCGGACGGAGCTTACAGCCTGAAAGATTTAGCGGTTAATGGAAAAGATTTAATGGCGATCGGTATTCCTGCGGGGAAATGCCTCGGCCTTGTTTTGCATGACCTTTTGGAAACGGTATTGGACGATCCTGCGCAAAATACCAAAGAGACGCTCTTACCTATTGCCTCCGCGCTTTATGAGCGGATACAACATTTTCAATAGATGATCCAGCCGCTCTCCTGTATACTGCATAGTGTACCTCTAAAAACTCGGTTAGATTTTTAGAAGATGCCCTAAAGCATACGCATGCCGCTGATACCGACTTGTAAAACCACACTTTTTAATATTGCAGCGGTATACAAGTCCCTACAATTTACACCGTATAGCTTGTAGATGATGTTTCTCCTCCGCAGCCTGTCCAGTTTGTATGGAAAAATGTACCCGGAGCTTTATCGGTGCGTTCATACGTGTGCGCACCGAAGTAGTCGCGCTGCGCTTGTAAAAGATTTGCCGGAAGATGGGTACAGCGTATACCGTCGAACCATGCCAGCGCTGAGGAGAGAGCCGGAACAGGAACTCCATTGAGGACAGCGAACGTTACCGCTTGCCGCAGTGCAAGCTGGGTACGGCGTAACACTTCGCTAAAATAGGTATCGGCAATTAAATTCCGTAAATCTTTATTGCGGATGTAGGCCTCGCTGATTTTTTCTAAAAACACCGATCGGATAATGCAGCCTCCGCGCCAGAGGAGTGCAAGCCCTCCAAGATCGATTCCCCAGCTGTGATGCACATCCGCCGTTTTAATCAACTCGAATCCTTGTGCATAGGAAATAATCTTAGCAGCATAAAGCGCATCATGCAAAATGCGTAAGATTTCATTGCCGGCGGCGGATGTGCCGGATTGTTCGGCAACAGATGTTCCTACTGCATTCGGTGCCTTTGTTTGTATACCGGAGAATACCTCCGCCGTTTCCGTCCGCTGCGTCCGTTGACTGCTTAAACAGCGGGCATATACCGACTCGGTAATCAACGTGAGGGGGACACTCTCGGATAAGGCCGTCATACCTGCCCACTTACCCGTCCCTTTCTGCGCAGCCGTATCGGCAATCCTGTCAATTAAACAGGCGCCGTCCGTATCGCGGTAATTGAGGATATTCGCAGTGATTTCTATCAGATACGAACAGAGTTCTCCTTTGTTCCAATCGGAGAAAACAGTACTCATCTCTTCGTTAGACATTTTGAGCACTTGGCGCATAATGTCGTATATTTCGCAGATAAGCTGCATATCGCCGTATTCAATCCCGTTATGAACCATTTTAACAAAATGCCCTGCGCCGCCTGCTCCAATCCAATTACAGCAGGGGATGGTATCTATGTGTGCGGCAATGGTTTGCAGCAGCGGTTGTACAAGCGGCCATGCGGCTGCGCTTCCGCCGGGCATAAGAGACGGCCCGTTCAGCGCGCCTTCTTCTCCGCCGGAAACACCCATCCCAATATACAAGATTCCTTTCGCTTCAACCTGTTTTATACGCCGCTCCGTATCGGTAAAGTTGGAGTTACCGCCGTCAATAATAACATCGCCTTCATCTAAAATCGGCAGTAGACTTTGAATTACCTGATCGACAGGATCACCGGCCTTTATCATCATTAAGAGTTTCCGCGGTCGTTCGATAGAATCGATCAATTCCGCTAAACTGTGCGCAGAAATAAACCGCTTTCCCGTACCCTTTGAACCGGTAAATTCATCCGGCCGTTCAGGGCGAATATCAAACACCGCAACAGTGTAACCTTTGCTTTCTATATTTAATGCAAGATTTTCTCCCATAACGGCAAGACCTATAATACCGATAGATGCTTTCATATTCTTCTCCCTGCGATTGCCCTGCGCATTTTTGCCAAGTTCTGTAAGCCGGTTTCTTTCAGCCTATTCATGACCTCAACGTAGAGCACATTAATGAGCGTTCCCACTGCCAAACTGTCCGAAAACGATTCCGAAATAACCGAATTGAGAACGGGACTTACCGTCAGCAATATATCCGCACACCGTGCAAGCGGTGAGTTGTCGTAGCTGGTTATAACCACGACCGGACACTGATGCGTTTTCAGTTCTTCCGCCAATGCAATAATGTCATAATTTCTTCCCGAATGACTAAACAGCAGCGCAATGTCCGCAGAACTTGTCTGCGAGGCAAGCATCAGCTGCATGTGAAATTCATCGGTATACATACAGGCAAGACCCGTCCGTAACAGCTTATGATAAGCATCGCGGGCGTTTACATTTGAACCGCCGAATCCGAATAGCAGCAGATGCCGGGCGGCAGTCATCAGTTCGGCTGTTTTTATAACCGCTTTTTTATCGAGAAGTTTCCGGCTGGATTCAAGCGCCTGTATTGTGTGTTTAAAGATACGATCGATAACGTCTTCTTCTTGCTCGTCTTCATCAACCGCTATTTCAAAAATATGCGCATTTGCTGCAGCGCTTTCGCGGGCAAGTGCGATACGGAATTTCTGATAGCCTTGATAACCGAGCTTTTTAACAAACCGTACCAGTGTCGCCTCGCTGATACCGATTTGCGCTGCCAGTTCGGTGATACTCGGATCGACAGAGGCGCCTTTATGCTCGATAATAAAATCTGCAATGAGCCGTTCTTTTTCGCTGAGTTGGCCATACTGATTTTTAATGGCATAGAGAACGCTTACTGCAGTTTCGATTTCTTTACTCATCTTAACTTCCAATTTATAGAGGCTTTCTTGAGTATAAGTATAGCTTGAAAAATTTTTTTATGCAAGGAATATTTTTTTCTTGACAGCGGATATTCTTCGGTGTAAGCTATTAGTATAGTGCACCTCAATTGTTTTTTTTGAGAGATCGTTTAGAAGGAGATTGCAGATATGCTGAAGATGCCGGCGTCAAATAAACCGGTTGATCCGCTTTTAGCGTTTACCATTATACTTACGATGGTCTCGCTGATTGTGTTTGCCGTTATTCCGTTAGTAAAGGTACTTATTCAAAGTTTTATTTCGTATGAAGGTACCGTTTCCTTTGACGCATACCTCCGTGCGTTTACGTCGGAAGAAAATTTTAAGGCACTCAGTCATAGTTTGACGCTTGGAGCGGCGAGCGGCATCCTTTCTACTGCTATCGGTTTTTTGTTTGCCTACAGTGCCGCTTATGTTCACATGCGCTGGAAGCGGCTTTTCAATTTGATTGCCATGCTTCCGATTGTTTCGCCGCCTTTTGCTATCGCCTTGTCGATTATCTTGCTGTTCGGCAGCAGGGGGCTGATTTCTTATACCCTGCTCGGTTTACAGGATGTGAATATCTACGGATTCCGCGGGCTTTTGTTTGCGCAAACGCTCTCATACTTTCCGATTGCATACCTGCTTTTAAACGGAGTGCTCGGTTCGATTGATCCTTCAATTGAAGAAGCTGCCCGCAATATGGGCGCTTCACGGGGCAAGACCTTTCTTCACGTTACGCTGCCGCTTTGCTTGCCCGGTATTGCGAACGCATTTTTGCTGGTATTTATCAAATCGGTTGCCGACTTCGGGAATCCCATCACCATCGGCGGCAACTATCAAACCTTAGCCACACAAATTTACTATCAGGCAATCGGTAATTATGATATGCAGGGCGGCGCAGCGGTGGCTATTTTATTGCTGCTGATTTCGATCGGTCTTTTTGCGCTTAGTAAGCTCTGGGTAGAAAAGAAAACCTTTGTTACCATTACCGGCAAGGCGGCACGTGGACGAGTGCTCATTGATGAAAAACATATCGCAGCGCCGATCAATGCAGGCTGCTATTTTATTTCGTTCATCGTTATCGGGTTGTATATTCTCATTCCGCTTGTTTCGTTCGTTAAACTATGGGGTATTAATTATACGTTCACCCTTGAACATTACCGGTATGCATTCGGTATCGGTATGAAGAGTCTCCGTGATTCAACGTTGATGGCGGCGCTTGCGACTCCGGTTACCGGTATATTGGCAATGGTTATCGCCTTTTTAACGGTACGTAAGCGGTTTGTCGGTAGAAAAGCAATGGAATTGATTTCAATGCTCGGTATGACGGTGCCGGGTACGGTCATGGGAATCGGCTATGTGCTGTCCTTTAATACTCCGCCGCTTGTGCTTACCGGTACAATGCTTATCATCGTGCTGTCCTATGTGTTCCGCTATCTTCCCGTCGGCGTACAATCGGGTGTAACCTCGTTAAAGCAGATTGATCCTTCTATAGAAGAAGCAGCGGCTGATCTAGGCGCGAACTCGTTTACGACATTTACAACCGTTACACTGCCGCTCATTAAAACCGCATTTTTCGGCGGACTCGTCTACACTTTTGTAAAGAGTATGACATCGATCAGCGCCGTTATCTTTTTGGTATCGGCACGGTACAAGCTTTTGACGGTTTCCATTCTCGATCAGGTAGACTCGGGGAAATTCGGCGTCGCTTCGGCCTTATCAACGATGCTGATTGTCGTTGTGTATATTGCGATTGCAATTCTCTATCGGCTGATACGGCTGCTCGGTCTAAACAAAAAAGATATTAAATTGACATAAGGGCAGCTCTGAAAACTTAGGTTAGATTTTTAGACGGCTCTAAAATGAGGTAACGATATGATAAAGAATGAAAAGTCCCAACCGGTACGGTTGGAGCACATTGTTAAAGAATATGTTTCTCCCGATAAGTCGGTGTTCCGCGCTGTCAATGATATTGATCTTACCATCAATGCAGGTGAATTTGTAACGTTGCTCGGCCCTTCAGGCTGCGGAAAAACCACTACGCTACGGATGATTGCAGGGTTTGAAACGCCGACATCAGGCGATATGTTTCTCGGCACTGAAAGGATTAACAGCTTAACGCCCGATAAGCGCGATACGGCGATGGTGTTTCAATCCTACGCGCTGTTTCCTCATTATGATGTGTTCAACAATATTTCGTACGGATTGCGGCTCCGTAAATTATCTAAAGAAGAAATCAGCCGGAAAGTCGGGGCGATGATCGAGCTTGTGGGCTTAACCGGTATGGAAAGCCGTTTCCCGACGCAGATATCAGGCGGGCAGCAGCAGCGTGTCGCGCTTGCCCGTGCGCTTATTATGGAACCTGCCGTCATGCTGTTCGATGAGCCGCTGTCAAACCTCGATGCAAAACTGAGGGTGAATATGCGTACCGAAATCCGCAAAATTCAGCGGAAGCTCGGCGTTACGAGTATCTATGTAACCCACGATCAGGCGGAAGCGATGGCGCTTTCCGACCGTATCATCATCATGAATAAGGGAAAGATAGAGCAGGTGGGAACCCCGCAAGAAGTATATCTGAGGCCTGCTTCCGTTTTTGTCGCCGACTTTATCGGACGGGCAAACTTTATTAAGGGCGAGGTAAAGGGGCGCGATGAGCACGGCCTCGCCGTTGAACTGTACGGTAGGGTGCTACACATACAAAATTATGCGGATAAGCAATTCGCTGTAGGCGATACGGTAACGGCTGTTGTACGCCCCGAGTCAGTAACGGTCGGTACGGAAGGACAGTTTGAAGGCGATATTGTGATGTCCGCTTTTATGGGCGCGCACCAAGAGTATCGCGTTAAACTCGGCGATACCGTACTTGACGCCGAACAGATTAATCCGATGGGCGGCAAACTCTTTGCGGAGAATGAGCATGTATCTATCCGTCTGCATGAGGATAGCATATATATAGTAGATTAGGACACCTCTAAAAAACTCAAGCCGGATTTTCAGAGGTTCCCATTAATGAGGAGGTCTATATGAAAAAGATGTGCAGTATGATGCTTACGGCAATCGCTGCGGCAGGGATGCTCTTTGCCATGGGCGGGCAAGCGGAGCAGGGAAACGGCAAACCGAAACATTTGACGATGTATGTAGGGTATGTTGAAGAATACGGCATGAAGGTTGCCGCAGAGTTTGAAAAAGCAACCGGTATTCACGTCGATTTTGTACGCATGAGCGCAGGAGAAGCCTTAGGCCGAATCCGTGCCGAAAAAGCAAACCCGAAAGCGAGCGTATGGTACGGCGGTTCAGCCGATTCGTTTATCACCGCAAAGGGCGAAGGCTTATTGGAAGCATACGTCTCGCCGTCTTCCGCAAAAATTGCGCCTAACTTTAAAGATCCCGAAGGGTATTGGACGGGGCTTACCGTCGGTTATCTCGGTTTTATTTGCGATACACGATGGTTTGAAGATCATCCCGGCGTTGCCTATCCGGAATCGTGGGACGACTTATTAAAGCCCGAATTTAAAGGGCAGATTATCGTATCGAATCCCGGTTCCGCTTCTACCGGTTATTTGCTACTTTCAACGATGGTACAAATGCGGGGAGAAAAAGAAGGCATTCAGTATATGAAGGCGTTGAACGGTCAAGTTAAGCAGTATACTAAAAGCGGTGAAGCGCCGTCCCGTTCGGCTGCGCTCGGCGAATGCGCCGTCGGTATTACCTTTTTGCACAACGGTATCCGGTTGATGAAACAAGGTTATACTAACATTCACCTTTCCGTCCCGAAAGACGGCACCAGCTACGAGGTGGGTTCCGTTGCCATGATTAAAGGCGCTCCGGAAGCAGAAGCTGCCAAAATGTTCATCGACTGGTGTATGACCCCCGCGTGCCTTGAAATCGGTCAGAAATACACCGACTCCTATCACTTTCTGACCAATCCCGATGCGCATACTCCCGATGAAGCCGTTGCATTACGCGATACCAAGCTCATCAAATATGATTTTATCTGGTCGGGACAAAACAAGAACCGCCTCCTCGAAGCATGGAACAACGCTATTAAGTCAAAGTAGGACAAGACGGTTATCAAATCATTGTACATAAAATGCGATCTGTGGTTATAGCAGATCGCATTAAATTCGGCAAAACCGGCGGGAGGTTATTAATATGCTCGTAGCAGAATACGATTATGATACTGATATTGCCGTACAGCGGAGAGAAAGCCTCATGCTTGGTATACAGCAAGGAAGCCGTGAGGGGCTACAACAAGGCATAAGATCAAATGTGAAGTATTTTTTAGATTCAAACTAAGAAAAATCTTATCGTCAAATGGTATCATAATCGGTCCGAATGACATGATGATTGCAGCGACGGTTCTAGCAAACAGTGGAACATTGATAACACACAATGTCGGAGAGTTTTCAAGAGTAGAAGGTTTGTTAATTGAGGATTGGACAATAGAAGATTCGGTATAACCCTGTTTCAACAAGGAACCTCCTCTGCCGTACTCTGTGTCTCTACCTTATCTCATACGATATACCGGCAGGACTAGTTCAATCTTACCAGCGGTTAAACTCTCCGCATTGATTGACAGCGCAGCAAAAGGCAGTATGATACAAGCTAAGGAAACAAGATGAGAAAAATATGGTATGCAGCAGTATTGACAGCGCTGTTATGCGGCTGCTCATCTGCGGCAGTTGAAAATGTGAAATATGATGCTGCAAAGATGGATAGCGGTTATTTCTATGAATATCACGGTTCCGTGCATCCCCATCAATTTATTGAAAGCGGTCTGAAAATATATTTCTATGTTATTTCCGGTACTCGTATTGAGTCGCTTTACGCATGGACGGATACCTCCGTAAAAGGTGTTTTAATAGAAACGTCTGTTACGATGGATGCGGATCGCTGCTTAAAACAGGTGATTTCGGAACGAGCGTATCTTGCAGCGCAGTATAAAATCAGTCCTTTTATTAAATTTGATTACAAAAGAGAGATTGTATATGATTTCTCCGCTCAAACGGTTACAAAAGATGAATATTGGGTTGACGGCAATAAGCCTGAAACGATATTACATCCCATCCATGATAAAGGAGCGCATTCTTTTCAGACGGATAAGTTGCCCGTTTTTGAATTTTTCGGTGATATGCCGATCGATATTTTTATAGCCGGACGGTTTTTAGCGGAGGATACGACTTCTCGGCTGCCGATTAACGATAAAGGCTATATCACGGATGCTTCTTTTATGCCGTACAAAACGAAAGAAACCTTCTCGTATAATGGCATCGATTACTCATGCAAGAGATTTAGGATTAAAAACAAGGGTATACTGGCGCAGTTTTTCGGTAAAGAAACATATTTTTTGCGCGAATCCGATTCAGGGCTGAATTATCCTGTTTGTTTTAAGGG
>CAUVKE010000001.1:0-14633 GCA_963552415.1 uncultured Treponema sp. | reverse complement strand
CTGATTGCGCTTGCTCCGCTTGCGCTGTACGGTATTTATTTATACGGAGTACCGGCGCTCATCCGCATTATTGTTTCAGTCGGCGTTGCAGTCGGCTCCGAAGCGGCATTCCGGAAAGCTATGGGCAAGGATATTCGTATTAAGGATTGTTCTGCTGCGGTAACCGGTTTACTGTTGGCGCTTGTTTTGCCGCCGCTTATTCCTATCTGGATTGTAGTTGTTTCCGCAATCTTTGCTATTGTTGTTGCAAAAGAATTTTTCGGCGGACTCGGCGCCAATCCGTTTAACCCTGCGCTTGCAGGACGTGCGTTTGCCTTTGTCAGCTTTTCACGGTTGATGACTTCGTGGGTTGCGCCTCATCACGGTTTTGATGCAGTAAGTACGGCAACACCGCTGTCGTATCTTAAAATGTCTGAAGGCGGTATTTCCACCGCAGCCGCAATCGCAGAGAAGATGGGATTATCTTCCTCAAGCGATGTATACCTTAAACTTTTTTTAGGAGATCACGGCGGCTGTATCGGTGAATCGAGCGCGGTGCTCATTCTCATCGGTTTTGTCTACTTGCTGGTTACCCGCGTTATTGAATGGCAAATTCCCGTTTCAATGATTGTAACGGCTGTGCTGATAACATGGCTTGCGGGTATCGATCCGCTTCTGACACTGTTAAGCGGCGGTTTGCTGTTCGGCGCTGTTTTTATGGCCACCGACTATGCAACATCTCCCGTAACCTTTAAGGGACAGATCATTTTCGGCGCGGGCTGCGGCTTAATTACCGCCTTGATGCGTCTGTTTGCCGGAATGCCGGAAGGCGTTATGTACAGTATTTTGATTATGAATTCGGTTGTTACATTCTTGAATAGACTGATTCAAAAGAAATACGGATATGTAAAGCCCGTTAAGCCGGCCAAGGAGGGTGCAAAATGAAACAGATGATGAAATTATCCGTTACGTTGGCGCTCTATACTGTTGTTGCTTGTCTTGCGCTTGCGGCGGTCAATATGCTTACCGCCCCCCGCATCCTTGCGGCAAAAGAAGCAAAAACAAAGCTGGCGCTTCAGGCAATTTTCCCCGAGGCGGATTCATTTCGCCCTGTCACCGAGGGAATGCCGAAATCGGTCGATAAAATAGCGTTTGGCGATACTTTTATTGCATTGCAGGGGGATAAACCTGCCGGTATTATCGTAACGGTCAGCGGGCATACCTATGATCAGGCGACTATTCTTATCGGTATCGATACGGAAGAAAAGCTGAGGATGATTCAGTTTTTGACATTAACCGATTCACCCGGTATCGGAACAAAGGCGAAGGATGAACCGTTTATCGGACAGTTCCGCAATAAGCCGACTACCGATGCCTTTGCGCTGGGAGGCGATGTTCAGGCAATTGCCGGCGCAACGATTACCTCGACGGCTGTTACCCGTATGGTAAAAATTGCCGTTGCTGCCGCTTCTTCATACATGAACAGTCAAGGTATTGGCGGTTCGGGCAGCGGTAACTAAGAGGAGAACGGTTATGAAAGAGTATGTACGCATTTTTACAAACGGGTTGGTGAAAGAAAACCCCCTCATTATGCTGATGATCGGGCTGTGTTCCGCGCTTGCTATTACCACATCGGTTGCAAACGGTATCGGTATGGGACTCGCGATGACCTTCGTTATCGTATTGAGCGAAATGATCATCAGTATATTCCGAAAATTTATCCCGAATGATATCCGTATCCCTATTTTTATCATTGTTATCGCGTCATTTACTACTATTGTAGACCTTTTGATGCAGGCTTTTTTGCCGGAGCTTTCCGAATCGATGGGGATTTTTATCAAACTCATCGTTGTAAACTGTATCATTATGGGGCGTGTTGAATCCTTTGCTTCAAAAGAAACTCCTTTAAAAGCGATGGTGGATGCGTTGGGTATGGGCATGGGCTTTACATGGGTGCTGGTGGTTATGTCTGCCATCCGTGAGCTTTTAGGTACCGGCACCGTGCTTGGAATACGACTTTTACCGGATGACTACCTTATTAAGTTCTTTGCAAATTCTCCCGGCGGCTTTTTTGTATTCGGTGTAATGATTGCCTTAACCTATTTGGTGCAAGATCAGCAAAAGCAGCGGAAAATACGGAAGGCTGCTGCGATAAAGGAAGCGGCGCTGAAAGAGGCTGCTGCATTACGGGAAGCTGAGCTGAAAAAAGAAGCCGCATTAAAAGCAGAAGCGGAAAAACAAGCTGCTGCAGCTAAGCCCGAATCGATCGCTGAACAAAAAGATGCTGCTGCGTCAAAAGATGGTGCAGTTTCTGCAGCTGCGCCTGCAACGGAGGGAACTGAAAATGGAACTGTTTAAGATTTTTCTTGCTGCGGTATTCGTTAAGAATATCGTCTTTATCCGATTCCTTGCGTTGTGTTCGTTTGTCGGAATGACTTCCGATGTTAAGAAATCAACCGGTATGGGATGGGCGGTATTGTTTGTTACGGTTATTGCAACAGCGGCTACCTATCCGCTCTATAAATTGGTTCTTGCACCGTATAACCTCGGCTTTTTGCAAACCTTGCTCTTTATTTTGGTTATTGCGAGCTTGGTACAGTTGGTAGAGTTCTACTTGAAGAAGTCGGCGCCTGCCTTGTATTCGGCGATGGGTGTATATTTGCCGCTTATCACTACAAACTGCGCTATTTTGGCGGTTACGCTTGACGTTATTGCTGCCGACTATACCTTTATTCAGTCGATGGTGTACTCGATCGGTGTTGCAATCAGCTATATGTTGGCGATGGTGTTGTTTGCCGGTTTGCGCGAGCGTATCGACATCGCGCCGATACCGAAATACCTCAAGGGTACTCCTATTTTGTTTGTCGCTGCGGCTCTGTTGTCTTTGGCATTCGGCGGTTTTGCAGGCATGATTTAGAAAAGAGGAGAAAGAGTATGCATACGATTATTTTAACGCTTGTTGTTTCGCTGATTTTATCGTTGGCGATAGGCTTTTTGTTAGGTTTTTTTAAAAAGCTGTTTTATGTAGCGCCTGATGAAACGGTCGCTAAAATCCGTGAAGTGCTTCCCGGTGCAAACTGCGGCGCCTGCGGTTTTCCGGGCTGCGACGGTTTTGCGGCTGCGGTTGCAAGCGGTAATGCGCCGGTAAACGGCTGTTCCGTCGGTGCAGGCCCCGTTGCGGCAAAGGTCGGCGCGATTATGGGCGTCTCTGCGGATGCTGATGCAAAAGTCGCGGTGCTGCTGTGTCAAGGTTCGCACGATGTCTGTAAAGAAAAGGCCGATTATGTCGGCGTTAAAACATGCCGCGCTGCAAAAATTTCGGTAAACGGCTTGCGGGAATGCGATTGGGGCTGTATCGGCCTTGGCGACTGCGAAATGGCCTGTCCTTTTGATGCCATTCACGTTGAAGCGGACGGTATTCCGCACGTCGATTACGAAAAGTGTACCGGCTGTGCCGTCTGTGTCGCAACCTGTCCTCAGCACATACTGACAACCGTGCCGACGACTCGGAAAGGTTCCATTGCGCTTTGTTCATGCAGAAACCCTAGAAAAGCTGTTATTATGAAAAACTGTAAGCGCGGCTGTATCAAATGTATGAAGTGCGAAAAGAACTGCCCGACAGGTGCGATAAAAGTTATCAACGGTATTCCGGAAGTGAATTACGAACTCTGCGATTCCTGCGGTATTTGTATTAAAGGCTGCCCGACAAAGGTACTCACCTTAGTCGAAGATAAGATTGCAGTGCAGTCGCCCTGCAGCGCATGCCAAGCGTGTTAATTTGTACGAAATATATTAAATTATGGCTTACCGGTACGTTTGTCGAATGTTCGGTAATATCGAGCAGGATGAGTAAATATGCCGGATAAAAAAATGCGGAGCGGCGTTGTCTGTATTATCGGACGCCCCTCCGCCGGAAAGTCAACATTTCTAAACAGTGTCTGCGGCGGAACGGTATCGATTGTTTCCGCGCTGCCGCAGACCACGCGCAGCTCCGTCCGCGGTATCCTCACGGCGGAGCAGGGGCAAATCATCTTTATCGATACGCCCGGCTATCATATCAGTGAAAAAAAAATAAACCGCCGTATGCAGCTCATTGCGGAAAACCGTCTGCAAGAGGCTGAGGCGGTGTTGTATCTTATCGATGCGGCGCGTCCGTTCGGGGAAGAAGAGCTGGCTATCTGTGCATTACTGAAAAATAAACAAGATCACTTGATTGCCGGTATTAATAAAACCGACAGTCCGGCTGCGCGTCCGGGGCAAACCCGTATCAGTCTTATGCAAGCATTACCCGATCTGCCGCAGGAGCGGATTTTTGAACTGTCCGCGCAAGAAAAAACAGGACTCGACCCCGTTCTTGCCGCACTGTTTGCTCTCCTGCCCGAAGGAGAACTTTTGTATCCCGAAGACTTTTACACCGACCAGCCGGTGGATTTCCGCATTGCCGAAATTATCCGCGGACAGGCAATCAGCCGCCTCTACGAAGAAATTCCCCATGCGCTGTATGTTGATATTCAGGATATGGAGATGAAAAAAAACGGCAAGGAGCTTTTTGTCCGCGCCTTTTTGTGCGTAGAGCGGGAAAGCCAAAAGGCGATGGTTATCGGTAAAGGCGCGGCGATGATTAAAGCCATCAGGGTAGAATCCCAAAAAGAGCTGCGGAAAATCTTCCCCTATCGGGTGCAGCTTGATTTACAGGTGCGCGTCGATAAAAACTGGCGGCAAAAAGACAGGGTGCTGCAATCTGTCTTTCTCGACTAGTCCTTTTGAAAATATACGGCGCATCTACTGCGTTGTTTGTTCAACGAAGTACGTCCATGTACTTCGTTGAATACAAGGGACTGTGCTTCACAGAACTAACCATATTTCTCGTTTTTTTGATTATTTTAAGGGATAGCCCTCGGTGTGCAAGCCGCTTCTCATTCCGCTGTACCGTTCTGCCTTCTTTCGCTTTCGTACACTTTTCCCGTAACGAACAACCTTGTCTAAAATATTGACAGAAAGTTTTTTTTGTGTAAATATACCAGTGGTATATACCGCCGGTATATTTAATGAAAGGAAGATGCATGAGCATATCGGAAACACAGAGAAAAATACTGGAAGTAGGGAAAAAGGAATTTTTATCGAAGGGATTTAAAGATGCATCCCTTCGGAAAATCGTAGCGGATGCAGGGTTTACAAAGGGAGCATTTTACGGCTATTACCCGGATAAAGCCGCATTATTCGAAGCGCTTGTTTCGGAAGCGGCAGACGGACTCGTTAATATGTTCAAGACTGCTCAGAATGCACATTTTGATTTGATTCCGTCAGGGGATACTACCAAAAGCAGGGAATTGTCGACGGAGTATTTAAGACATTTCATAAGCTATGTTTATGATCATTTTGATGAATTTAAACTCGTGCTCTGCTGTGCGGAAGGGACAAAATACGAGAATTATATCCATGAACTTGTGGAGCTTGAGGTAGACCGTGCAGAACAATATTACAGGCTTCTGCGAAAAAAAAATAAAATCAAAGGAAGTGTCAGTCGTGAACTTCATCACATGATTACCAGCGCGTACTTTACGGCAGCGTTTGAAACGGTGGTTCACGATATGACGAGAAAAAAGGCTATGGGGTATATTGAGGAACTTGCAGCTTTCTTTAATTCCGGCTGGGATGGAATTTTAAAGTTTATATAAAAAAGAGACGAATAGAAGGAGAAAAAAATACCGTGAATAAAAAAGAGAATAGCTCAAAAGAGAGTTCTATAAAACAGCTGCTTGCATTTGCAACATCATGCAAAAATCTTCTTATCAGTGCCGTTATTTTGGCGGTTCTGGGAGCGGCGGCGGGAATCGTACCATATCTTGCGGTGTCTAAAATCATTATCAATATATGTGCGAAAGATTATAATATGCGTACCATCATTGTAATGGCGGTCATTGCACTTGCAGGTTACCTGATGCAGCTTGGGTTTTCAACATTATCGACAATACGCTCGCATCGTGCGGCATTTACCGTATTAAAAAATATCCGTCTGCAGCTGACAGCAAAACTTGCACGTGTTCCGATGGGCTTTGTGCTGGATACTCCCTCCGGAAAATTTAAGACGATGTTGGTTGACACGATAGAGAAGTTGGAATTACCGCTTGCTCATATGATACCGGAACTGACGGCAAATTTACTTGTGCCGGTTTTCATGTTGGTCTACTTCTTTTTTCTAAATTGGAAGTTGGCTCTTGTCGCATTTGCAACATTTCCCATAGGGCTTATTTGTTATATGGGAATGATGAAAGATTATGAAAAACGCTACGCCAAAGTCTTGACTGCCGGTAAAAATATGGACGCCGCCACAGTAGAATATATCGGCGGAATTGAGGTTATTAAAGCTTTTAATCAAAGCGCTACCTCGTATCGAAAATATGCGGAAGCCGTAAAAGAAAGTGAAGATTCCAAAAAAGAATGGTTCAAATTAACAAACCCTTATTATGCGGCAGGGCTGGCTATCGCCCCTGCAAGCCTTTTGGGCGTATTACCGCTTGGCAGTTTGTTTTTTATACAGGGTACGTTATCTTCCGGAAATTTTATATCCTGTATCATCTTATCGCTCGGTCTTATCGCACCGCTCATTCAGGCATTGCGCTACACCGACAGCCTTGCAATGGTGGACTCTACCGTCAAAGAAATTGCAAAGCTTTTAGAAGCGGATGAAATAAACCGGCCTCAAGAAAATGTTCCACTGGAAGGAAACAAAGTAGCATTTTCACATGTCAGTTTTTCGTATGATGATACGGAAGTTTTGCATGATCTTACCTTTCAAACAGTACCGAATGGAATGACCGCCATTGTCGGTCCATCAGGCTCCGGCAAATCTACGGTTGCACGGTTGATCGCTTCTTTCTGGGAAGCAAGCAGCGGTGACGTGCTCATAGGAGGTTATCCGGCGCGAAGCATTCCCCTTTCACAAGTGATGAATCATGTTTCTTATGTTTCGCAGGATAACTATCTCTTTCATCTATCTATCAAAGAAAATATCCGAATAGGAAAACTTGATGCCTCAGATGAAGAAATTGAGTATGCGGCCAAAAGGGCAAGTTGCCATGAATTTATTAGCGCCCTTCCGAATGGTTATGATACTATAGCAGGCGACGGCGGCAGCAATCTTTCCGGCGGAGAAAAGCAGCGTATCGCAATCGCAAGAGCAATATTAAAAAATAGCCCTATCATTATTCTGGATGAGGCGACCGCTTTTACCGATCCTGAAAATGAAGCGGTAATTCAACGCTCCATCGGAGAATTGATTAGCGGCAAGACATTGATTGTCATCGCTCATAGATTGTCCACGATTACAATGGCGGATAAAATTATCGTAATGAATCAGGGTAAAATCGAAGCCCAAGGACGACATGAAGAACTCTTGGAAACCTGTCCTCTGTATCATAAACTATGGGAAGCGCATGGGTATCTCTAAAAACTCGGTCAGCTTTTAGAGATACCCGACGAGTATTTTTATAAATTTTTATAATATAAGAATTTATAAAAATACATCGCAAGTAAACTAAGGAGGACATACAACATGATTAAAATGTTTGGGCGGCTGCTTGAATTTGCAGGTACTGAAAAAAGAAAACTGATATTGTCTTTTATTTTTCATATATGCCATTCGTTTTTTGAAATGCTTCCTATCATGGCAATTTTAACCGTATTAACGGGGATATTATCATCTGCCGCGGGAAATGCCATGTCTTATCGTGTAATTTGGATATCATTGGGAATTATGGTGCTGAGTATTCTCGGCAAAATTGTTTTTATCAATGTATCTTCCGTGCAAAGAACTTTGGGAAGTCTTGCATTTTGTTCCAATTGGCGCATGGAGCTTGGTGAAAAATTAAAACGCGCTCCAATGGGATATTTTAGCGAACATCGTCTGGGAGATATTACTGCTGCCGCTACGACAACACTCGGTGATCTTGAAACAAGCTCGGTAACGATACTGGAAACCGTAGCAGGCGGATTTGTACATGCGGTTATCATCGGTTTGTGGCTTTTAATCTATGAGTGGAAAATCGGACTTTTAATGTTTGCAGGACTTTTGATTTCAAGTCTTGTATATAAAAAAACTCAAGATGCGGGAGAAAAATACGCTCCACGTAGACAGGCTGCACAGGCAGGTCTTGTAACCGGAATACTCGAATATATTCAAGGAATGGGTGTGGTAAAAGCCTTCGGGCTTTATGAACAATCCGGCAAAGCGGTAGATGCCGCCATTTACGAAAGTGCGGAAGCAAATATCGTTTTGGAAAGAGTTTTTTCAGGATTAGCAGCTGCATTTCAAATGGTATTTAGGTTTATCAGAGCGGCAATCTTAATCATTGTGCCGTATCTTTTGATACATGGAGAAATCACTGCTCCTAAATGTTTGCTGCTAACGGTCGCAAGCTTTATGATTTACTCGACAGTGGAGCTTGCCGGAAGTACGGCAGCTGTGGCAAGAGCGGTAGATGCATCGCTTAACAGACTTGATGAAATATCTGAAATACCGCTTTTAGACGAAAACGGCAAAGAACTCACTCCCACTTGTTGCGACATCACGGTTCGGAATGTATCTTTTTCTTATGACGACAAAGAAGTTATACACGATGTGAGCTTTCAAGTACCGCAAGGAACCTGTTGCGCTCTTGTAGGTTCTTCCGGCTCCGGAAAAACGACGCTTTGCAGTTTAATTGCAAGATTTTGGGATGTTGATAACGGTGAGATTTTACTCGGCGGCATCAATGTGAAGGAGTATACCTGCGACAGTCTTTTGAAAAATTTTTCCATCGTATTTCAGCACGTTTATTTATTTGAAGATACGATTGAAAATAATATAAAATTCGGGAAACCGAACGCGACAATGGATGAGGTAATCTTTGCAGCCAAAAAAGCCTGCTGTCATGATTTTATCTCTGCACTTCCGAATGGTTATCAGACACGGGTCGGAGAAAGCGGAGCAACTTTATCAGGAGGAGAAAAGCAACGTATTTCCATCGCGAGAGCGATCTTAAAAGATGCTCCGATTGTAATTTTAGATGAAGCGACTGCCAGTGTGGATCCTGAAAATGAACAGGAATTACAGAAAGCAATCGATGAACTGACAAAGAATAAAACGTTGATTATCATTGCCCACCGCTTGAATACCGTCCGAAAAGCGGATCAGATTCTTGTTATCGATGGAGGCAGTATCGTTCAAAGAGGAACGCACAGTGAACTGATGGCTCAAGAAGGGCTTTACAAGCGATTTGTAAATATTCGGAAAGAAGCCATCGGGTGGAAAATAGGTGAGAAAAAAATATGAAGTATAAAAAGTTTTATTTAGGGCAAAAAGTGTGATTTTTGTTTTCGCTCTAAATAATAGAAGGAAGATTATATATGAATGATCAAAACGGTTTTGAAAAAAAAGGATTATCGGTAAAGGATTTGGTAACGACGGGGATTTTTTCTGCGTTGATGTTTGTCTTTACAATGATCGGCGGAAGTGTATTCGCGGCGAATCCGGTGTTGACGTTTTACATGCCGATGGGATGCGCACTCTTATGCGGACCGGTGTATTTACTGATGGTGGCAAAGATTCGGAAACGCTGGAGTATTACCATAGTCGGTATTATTATGGGCTTGGTCTTTTTTGTTACCGGAATGCATTGGTCGATGGCGCTTGGAAATATCGCAATGGGTATTATTGCCGATTGCATTGCAGGACTCGGCGGATATGCCAATAAAAAGATAAACGCCCTTTCGTATATGGCGCTGATGCTTGCAAATACCTATACCTATCTTATTTTCTTTATCGATCCTGCAGGATGGACACAAGCAATGCTCAAGAAGGGAACTGACGCTTCCTATATCAAAACGATGAGCACATCGGCAGCAGGATGGATGCCTGCGGTCATTATCGGAGGGACGCTACTCGCAGCAGCATTCAGTGCATGGGCCGGCGGGCAAATGCTGAAAAAACAATTTGAAAAGGCGGGGTTGGTTTAATGGGGAATTGGTAATTTATAATCGGTAATGGACAATTGATAATTAGGAATTTATAATTGGTAATGGACGGATTTTTGTGGAAAACCGAGTAAGCCTCATGTTTGATCCGCGGACAAAACTTCTTATACTGCTGCTGTGCGTTATCGCCGCCTCAATTTCTCCGTCTCTTGAGTATAGCATTGGCTTAATTCTACTTATCGGGATAACGGGTATACTGTGCGGGAAACGGCGAAGTGCACTAATCGGGATAACGGGGTATGCTCTGCTCTATGCGCTTACAGTATGGGCGGAGGGTATGACGGGAACGCTGAAAATAACGCTGCTTGCAGCCTTCGGGCTGTTTCATAAGGTGTACCCCTGCGGTATGGCCGGCGGCTTGTTTATTTCATCGACAAGGGTAAATGAATTTATGTCGGCGCTACATCGGCTGCGCGTTCCCAAAAAGGTGATCATCCCCCTTGCGGTAATGCTGCGCTATGTTCCGGCAATCATGGAAGATTGGCGATACATTAAGGATGCCATGCGAATGCGGGATGTCTCGCCGACGCTTGTAGGATTTATCAGACAGCCGGTTATGACGGTTGAATGTATCTATGTACCGCTTTTGACCGCAGCCTCAAAGACCGCCGACGAGCTTTCCATTGCCGCCGTTGCCCGTGGTATCGAAAATCCCGAGCCGCGTACCTGTCTTGTGCGGATACAATTCCGCCCGGCCGATTTCATTATCGCCTCCGTGTTTTTGCTGTATGCCGCTGCCGGATTTATAATAGGAAATGTATAGATGATAACGATTCACGATGTTTCTTTTGCCTACTCGGGCGGCGGCGCAGGCGGATTGGAGCATATCGATACGGCGGTAAAAAAAGGAGAATGCGTACTGCTCTGCGGACGATCCGGCTGCGGAAAAACAACCGTTACCCGCCTTATCAATGGCTTAATCCCTGCATTTTATAGCGGTGTGCTGACCGGCTCCGTGTATATTGAAAACGAAGCGGTGCCGGATATGCCCTTGTATAAAATCGCGCGGCGGGTCGGGTCGGTGTTTCAGAATCCGCGCACGCAGTTTTTCAATGTCGATACGGACAGCGAAATTGCATTCGGAATCGAAAACGAGGGTTATCCGCAAGAGCAATTAGTCAAGCGTGTTCGGGAAACTGCCGAAGCATTATCTATCACGCATTTGTGCGGAAAAAATATTTTTGAATTATCGGGCGGCGAAAAACAAAAGATCGCTTTTGCTTCTGTGTATGCGATGAATCCCGACATTTATATTTTAGATGAACCGTCGTCGAATTTGGACGCCGAATCGATTCGCGCTTTACAAACCTATATACGGAATATCAAAGCGCAGGGAAAAACGGTTATCGTTGCAGAACACCGACTATATTACCTTACGGATATTGCAGATAAAATCATCTATATGAAACAAGGCCGCATTGCCGAACTATTTACCCCCGCCGATTTTATCGCGCTCGATCCCGAGCGGCGTAAGCGGATGGGCTTGCGGACACAAAATCTGCAAACCGAACAGCCTGACTTCAATACTTGTACGGATGATGCAGCAACGAACACAGCTACTCCGCCTGCGTGTGTATTGGAGCTGCAGCATGTCTCCCTATACCGAAAAAAACGGATCATCTTAAATGATATTAATGTATCGATGGCTGCGGGAGAAGTGATTGCCGTCGCAGGGCAAAACGGCGCCGGTAAAACAACCTTTGTGCGGACGCTCTGCGGTTTGCACCGGGAAAATACCGGACGCTTTATGTGGAACGGGAAAACGTTTAAACCGAAGGATCGGCTGAAGCAGGCGTATATGGTCATGCAGGATGTGAACTATCAGTTGTTTGCCGACAGTGTTGAAGCGGAATGCTCCTTCGGCCTCAAGGTGGTGAAACGGGAAACAGTGGAAGAAGTCTTGAACGATCTGAATTTATCGGAGTATCGTGAGCGGCATCCGGTTTCGCTTTCAGGCGGACAAAAACAGCGGCTTGCCATCGCCGCAGGAAAAATCAGCGGCCGCCCGCTCCTCATTTTTGACGAGCCGACAAGCGGTCTTGACTACGACAGCATGGATAGGGTCTCGCGTATTATCCGCTCCCTTGCCGCAGGACGCATTATCATTATCGTAACCCACGACTACGAATTTGTCTGCAAAACCTGTACCCGTGTTCTGCACTTTGCCGATCAATCTCTGCGTGCCGACTTGCCGATAACCCCCGAAATGGAAGACACCGTAAGACAGGTTTTTGCGGTATAGCAAGGTTTATTTTCAGCCGCTAAGATAGCGCAGCTGAAAAACACTGCGCGGGGATGTCTCAAAAGTTGGTTACTTTTTCGCAGCTGATGTCCCGCATCACAACAGATTTGTTTGAAATTACCGAGTTATCGCATCACGGACCGGAAGACATCTTTATTTCTGTATTAACGCTGACCGGCTCGCTGGCACTTATGGCTTCTATCAGATGGGAGCTTGCACTACTCCTGACGCTCTTTATACCCATTGCATTTTTTCATACTGTCCGCTGCCGTGTACATATTATGAAAGCATCCCGCCGTGTAAAGGAAGAAACTGCTGCCATAAATACCGCTATTGAATCCGCTCTCTCCGGAATACGGGTAACACAAATATTTACGAATGAACGCTATGAACAAGATCGTTTTGAAAAAAATAATCAGGCATTTTATACGGCAAAAAAACGTTTTTATTGGAATATGGCATTTTTCTTTAGCCGTCTAGAATTTCTTATTTCAATGTTACATTTGGTGATTATTGCCGCGGGCGGTTTTTTTATTATGCAGCAGACGATGACGCTTACCGACCTTATTACCGCAACGCTTTTTGCCGGTGCATTTTTACAGCCTATTCGCCGGCTTACTGCTTTTATTGAACTATACGCCAATGGTATGGCGGGTTTTAAACGCTTTAAAGAACTCATGGAAACAGATGATAGTATTAGCGATCATGATAATGCGGTAGAAATTACTTCAGCTCATGGAAATATTCGCTATCATAATGTTTCGTTTTCGTATCAAGATGGGGTTACGGTATTACAAAATATCGAGCTGGATATACAGGCAGGGCAAACCATTGCCTTTGTAGGACCGTCCGGCGGAGGAAAAAGTAGTTTATGTAATTTACTGCCCCGTTTTTATGAACCGTCCGCAGGAACAATTACCCTCGATGGGCGGGATATACAGGATATTACCGTACACAGTTTACGGCGGCAAATCGGTATTGTTCAACAGGAGGTTTTCTTATTTGCCGGTACCATTAAGGAAAATATTGCATATGGAAACAGCGCCGCTTCTGAACAGGATATAATACATGCAGCAAAACGAGCTGAAATCCATGAAGATATTATGCAGATGCCGGACGGGTATAACACACTTGTCGGAGAGCGGGGAGTACGGCTTTCCGGCGGGCAAAAACAGCGGGTTGCGATTGCACGAACCTTTTTAAAAAATCCCCCGATTTTAATACTTGATGAAGCAACTTCGGCTCTTGATACCGCAACGGAAATAAAAATTCAAAAATCATTTGAAGAACTCGCACAGGGACGTACAACACTGATTATTGCCCACCGCTTGTCAACAATCCGCAGTGCAGACCGTATTGTAGTGGTTGATGATGAAGGCATTTGCGAGCAAGGAACGCATACAGAGCTACTGGCAAAAGGCGGTATCTATGCTGCTCTCTATAACGCACAAAACAACATGAGCTAAAAGACAGTAAAATGTTATCTCACGGAACTTCCCGTTTCACCGACAATTTTTCGAGATACGAATAATCCTGAAACCTACATTGCAATGCCGATGGAAAAAATCTTGCGTGTACATCATTGTTCCTCTGTGCTATAATCCCGTCATGATGGAAAAAACGATGCTCAATATTGCGCACAGGGGATTTCGCAGCCGGTACCCTGAAAACACCATGCTTGCCTTTCGGAAAGCGGTGGAAGCCGGCTGTGACGGAATAGAGTTTGATGTACATCTTTCAAAAGATGGAGAGGCGGTCATTATTCACGACGAAACGGTTGACCGTACAACGGACGGTACGGGGTTGGTCGGACAAAAAACATATCGTGAGTTAAAAGCGTTGAATGCCGCAAAGCCGCATCCCGAAACAATAGATTTTGCAGCCATTCCTTCATTGCGGGAATACTTTGAATATATTGCAACACAACCGAATATCATTTCGAATATCGAATTAAAAACAGGTGTTTTTGTTTATGAAGGAATTGAAGAAGTTGTATATCAGCTGATGAAGGAATACAAACTGATTCGCCGCTGTATTGTGTCGTCTTTTAATCATGAAAGCGTACTGCGGATGAAGAAGATCGATCCGGCAGTAACGTGCGGATTATTAGTAGACAGCTGGCAAATTCATCCTGAAACGTATGTGCGAAACCTCGGTATTGAATGCTATCATCCATCAGCATATTGTGTAACGCCCGAACTGGTTGCTGCTTTGCACCGCGCAGATATCCGCATCAATCCGTGGTTCGGCAGTATCCAATGCGATTACCGGAGGTTGATTGAGATGGGGGTGGACAGTCTTATTACCGACTACCCCGATCGGATTACCGCGTTGCTGAAAGACCTTCGTCCGGTGGAGGCGGATTAATCCAATACCAATACTGCCGATTTATTCGGAC